>JAYRKO010000284.1:0-4319 GCA_041905745.1 Tagaea sp.
CGCTCGACGCCGCGCACCAGACGCGACTGGGAAAGCATCTGCACGTGCGCGTCGAGAAGGTAGCCGAGCTCTTCGGCCGCGGCCGGCGGCAGGCTGCCCGTCTTCTGCTTGAGCTTGGTGAGCTGTTTCTTGCTCGCCTCGACCGCGGCGCGGAATCGCGCGCGCTCGCCCTCGACCTGATCGGGCGGAATGCCGCAGTCGGCGACCGCCGGAAGTTCCGCGCCGTGGACATGCGCGGGCCCGATCGCGATGCCCGGCGCCACGCCCAGCCCCTTGAAGACGGTCTGCCCCTCGCCGCCCGGACGGCGGACGGGTGCGGGACGCGGGGCGCGCGGCGGCGTGCGGGCGGTCACGTCATTCCTCGTCGAACTTCGCCGCGATCAGGGCCGCGATCGCGTCGACGGCCGCCTGCGCATCCTCGCCTTCGGCGCTGACTTCGACCGAGCAGCCGGGGGCGGCAGCGAGCATCATCAGGCCCATGATGGAAAGGCCGGAGACCGTGGTGCCGCCCTTGGTCACGCGCGTGTCGGCCGAGAACTGGCCGGCGAGCTTGACGAACTTCGCCGCGGCGCGCGCGTGGAGCCCGCGCTTGTTGAGGATTTCGCAGGTTCGGGTGACGACCGGCCGTCCCTGCGCGGCCGCGTCGTTCATCGCGCGCCCGCAGCCGGCTTGATCTCGCCGGCCAGGAGCTGCGAGGCAACGTTTATGTATTTGCGGCCCGCCTCGCGCGCGGCCTGGACGGCGGCGACAAGCGGCTCGCTGCCGCGCACGCTGGCAAGCTTGATGAGCATCGGCAGGTTGACACCCGCGATCACCTCGATGCGCGCGCGATCCATGATCGAGATCGCGAGGTTCGACGGCGTGCCGCCGAACATGTCGGTGAGCACGACCACGCCCGCCCCTGTGTCGCAGCGCGCGACCGCGGCGAGGATTTCGTTGCGGCGCATTTCCATGTCGTCTTCGGGGCCGATGCATACGGCCTCGACGTTGCGCTGCGGCCCCACGACGTGTTCCAGCGCCGAGACGAATTCGGCGGCGAGGCGGCCGTGGGTGACGAGAACGAGTCCGATCATGTGCGACGTGCCTTCCATGGCGTGATGCGCGCGACCCGCGACGAGCTTCATGCGAAGCCCCGGTCGAGGTCGCGGTGGATGAGATTGACCCGGCGGCCGCCGCGCGCGAGGCGCTCGGCCAGCCGTTCGGCGACGAAAACGGAGCGGTGACGGCCACCGGTGCAGCCGATGGCGACGGTCAGATACGACTTTCCTTCGGCTTCGAAACGCGGGAGCAACGCCACGATCATGTCGCTGAGGCCGTCGAAGAAGGCCTGGAAGCCGGGATCGCGCTCGACGAAGCGCGCCACGTCGGCGTCGCGGCCGGTGAGCGGCTTGAGATCGGGCCGGTAATGCGGGTTCGAAAGGAAACGAACGTCGAAGACGAGATCGGCCTCGCGCGGCAGCCCGTTGCGGTAGGCGAAGCTGACGATCGACAGCGCGAGGCCGGCCGGCGCGTCGAGCGCGAAATCCTCCTGCACGATCCGCTTGAGCTGGTGGGGCGCAAGCGCCGCGGTATCAACGACCCGGTCCGCGCGCGCGCGCAGCGGCTCCAGCAGGCGGCGTTCGGCCTTGATGCCGTCGGCCAGCGGGCGGTCGGCGGCGAGCGGGTGGCGGCGGCGCGTTTCGGTGAAGCGGCGCGAAAGCGTCTCTTCATCGCAGTCGAGGAAGAGGAGGCGCACGTCGAGGCCCTGTTCGCCCTTGAGCCGGTCGATGGCGGCGACCAGCGCGTCGACGCCGAAATCGCGCGTGCGCGTATCGACGCCGATCGCCACGGGCCGGGCGTGCGCCGGATCCTGATCGGAGAGGACGAGGCTTGCGAGCAGCGTCAGCGGAAGGTTGTCGACCGCCTCGTAGCCGGCGTCCTCGAGCGCGCGCATGGCCGTCGACCGGCCGGCGCCGGCAAGGCCGGTCACCAGCGCGATGCGCCGGCGGGCGACGGAGGCGGACTGCGGGCTCGAGACGGGCAGCGGGACGATCATGGATGCGGCCTTGCCCGGCGGATTCAGTGCGCGAAAAGTTTGCCCTGGCGGGCAAGACCGGCGGCAAGGCGGAGTTTGGCGGGTGCCGAGGCCGTCCACGGGTCGATTTCGATGCGCGGCAGGGTAAGGCCGAGGTAGTCGCGCGTGGCGGGTTCGGGCAGGCGCTCGATCCGCGTCCGGTCGGTCAGGTCCACGACCAGCCCCAGCTTCGCGCGCTTTGCGCAACGTCCCGCACGGCCGTCCAATCGCACGATACCGATGCCTCTTACTTCCAGAAGCCCCGCCAGGCTCGCCGGGGCACTTGCCCACAACGTGCCGGCACGGCGAACGATGTCGACCCTGTCGTCGGCCACGAGCGACGCCCCGTCGTCGACGAGGCGCAGCGCAAGGTCCGATTTGCCGCTACCGGACGGTCCGCACAATAAAACGCCAGTGTTGGCAAGAACGACACAGGTGCCATGTACCTGAAGAGGGGGCGGAGCCGTCACGCGGCGATAACGTGCGACCGTTCCCGGGCGAAGTCAATCTTGACTCTTTGCACTGCACAAATTCGGAGCAGCAGCAAAAATGGTATTCAGGTAAGGTAATATTTCGTGTTGTTACGCGGCCGGCAGCCGGATCCGGAACCGGGCGCCTTTCGTCAAACCATTGTCGTCCATTCGATTTTCGGCCTCGATCGTTCCGCCGTGCGCGTCGATGATCTGCCGGGAGATCGACAGGCCCAAGCCCGAGTGGGTTCCGAATTTTTCGTCGGCCGGCCGCTCCGAGTAGAAGCGCTCGAAGATGGATTCGAGCTTGTCGGCCGGGATGCCGGGACCGTCGTCGTCGATTGTCACGGTGACAAATTCCGGGGTCCGGCCGACCGAAACGCGTACGTCCGCCCCCGGCGGGCTGAAGGATTGCGCGTTGGCGATGACGTTGCGGAAGACCTGCCCGAGCCGGTCCTCGATCCCCATGACCGCGAAAGGGCCATTTCCGGCGCGGGAGAGCGCGGGCCGCGCCTGGCCGGGTTTTGCGACCGCAGCCAGCGCATCGACCAGCCGGTCGAGCACTTCGGCGATGTCGACCTTCTCGGCATTGGCCCGGCTCAGTTCGGCGTCGAGGCGCGAGGCACCGGCGATGTCGGTGATCAGCCGGTCGAGCCGGGCGACGTCGTCGAGCACGATCGCCATCAGCTTCTCGCGCACGGCCGGATCGGGCACGCGCGCGGCGGTCTCGACCGCGCTCTTGAGCGAGGTCAGCGGGTTCTTGAGTTCGTGCGCGACGTCGGCCGCGAAACGGTCGATCGCGTCGAGCCGGCGCGAAAGCGCGTCGGTCATGTCGCGCAGCGCCGCCGATAGATCGCCGATCTCGTCGCCGCGCGCCGACAGGTCGGGGATGGCGCCCGTCAGGGCCGCACCCGCACCGAGCGTGCCGCCGACACGCGCGCGCGTGCCGCCGGTGCGGATGCGGTCGGCCGCGCGCGCCAGCCGCCGGATCGGCCGCGCGATCGTGCCGGCGAGGTAGAGCGAGAGAAGCACGGTCAGCAGCAGCGTGGCGCCGGCCACGTGCAGGATGTCGCGGCGCACGTTGCGCAGCGCCAGCTCGACGTTGCGCCCGTCGTTCGACAGCATCAGCGCGCCCAGCACCTGCTTGAAACGCTGCACCGGCACGGCGACCGACAGGACGAGCCGCCCGCCCGGCGCGCGGCGCACCGCGCGGCCGCCGTCGCCGACCAACGCGGCGATCGCCTCTTCGTAGTCGAGCGCCACGGGATCGCGCCGCTCGCGGTAGAGCGGCAGGTTGAGGTTGCCGGCCGTGCCGCCGCCGAACAGCTCGGTCAGCGCGTCGATGGCGCGGTGGGGAGCGGGCGCATCGGGCTCGGGCGGCGGCAGGATCTCGACCTCGACCGCGAGGCTGCCCTGCCCCAGCACGCGGCTGTCGGCGATCAGCGCGCCGGTGAAATCGAACAGGCGCGCGCGCACGCGCGTGGGCTCGACGAGGCGGCGCAGGATCTGGCGCGCGGCGTCGGGAGCCAGCCGGTCGTCACGCTCGTCCTCGTCGGGATCGGCGACCGACACGGCCGCCTCGCCCAGTGCCGCCGCGATGATCTGGCTTTGCGTCGTCAGTGCCTGCAGCTCGGACTCGATCAGGCCGCGACGGAAATCGTCGAGATAGAGCACGCCCGCCGCCAGCAGCAGCAGCGGCAGCGAATTCAGGAACAGGATGCGCCGCGTGAGCGGCGAGAAGCTTCGGCGAAAACCGAACCGGACGGCCATGGCGGCGACAGTCTAGCCAACCAGAT
>JAYRKO010000285.1:0-4312 GCA_041905745.1 Tagaea sp.
ACAGGGCGAACCAGTCGGACGCATCGGATTCAAGCAGCGAGGGACGGACCATGGCACATCTCCGGGTTGAACACGCACCGGATGTACCATCTTCGTTCTTATAGGTCTATATTCTTGTTTTTGTGTATCGCGGCGGATGCGCCCTCACCTTGGCGCGTAGGTCTGCGTCGCGAGCGTGGCGAGGAAGTCGCGCTTGTGGCGGCGGACCCAGTCTTCGTAGCGCCATGCGCCAGGCGTGGGCTGAAGCGTGCCGCTGCCGTCGTCGACATAGAGGAAGGCTTCGACGGTCTTGGTGCCGAGGCGCACCGGCACGGCGATGCGCCGGTAGCCGGGGCCTTCGTATGCGTCGAGCTTGCGGCCCGCTTCGGCCGACAGGCCGCGCGCGATCACGCCGTCGATCTCCGCCTTCGGGTCGGGGCGCGCGATTGGGAACGTGACGCCCTTGGCCGCGAAGCGCCGCCAACCCGACAGGATCGCGGGCTCGACGCTTGCGGGCGCAAGCCTGCCCAGCACGGCCCGGCGCACGTCCGGGTCGATCAGCGTGCCGTAGAAAAAGAAACGCATCAGTGGCCGGCGGCCGCGTCTTCGGGCAACGCGATGCCCGACTTGCCGAGCTGGCCTTCGAGGTCGGCGCGCAGGCGGGCAAGCCCCGCCTCGCCCTTCGCCTCGCAGCGCGCGACGAGCACGTCCTGCGTGTTGGACGCGCGCAGCAGCCACCAGCCGTCGGCGGTGTTGACGCGCACCCCGTCGACGTCGCTGAAGTTCGCCCCCGCCGCCTTGAGGCGCGCGGTCACTTCCTCGACCACGCCGCGCTTGCGCGTATCGGCGCAGGGGAAGCGCAGCTCGGGCGTGTTGACGACCGACGGCATCGCGTCGCGGAAATCGGCCAGCGACTTCGCGCCCGCGCTGAGTATCTGCAACAGGCGCAGGCCGGCGTACATCGCGTCGTCGAAGCCGTACCAGCCGTCGGCGAAGAAGATGTGGCCCGACATTTCGCCCGCGAGCGGCGCCACCGTCTCGACCATCTTGGTCTTGATGATCGAATGGCCGGTCTTCCACATCAGCGGCTTGCCGCCCATGCGCGCGATCTCGTCGAACAGCACCTGGCTCGCCTTGACGTCGGCGATGATGGTGGAGCCCGGCAGGCGCGCGAGGATTTCCGAGGCGAGCACCGCGATCAGCTGGTCGCCCCACAGGATGCGGGCCTTGCCGTCGACGACGCCGATGCGGTCGCCGTCGCCGTCGAAGGCGATGCCCAGATCGGCCTTCTCGCGCAGGACCGCGTCCTGAAGCTGGACGAGGTTCTTGGCGACCGTCGGGTCGGGATGGTGCGCGGGGAACGTGCCGTCGATCTTTTCGTTGAGCAGGATGTGCCGGCCCGGCAGGCGCTTGGCGACGGCGACGAGCGCCTCGCCCATGGCACCGTTGCCCGCGTCCCACACCACCGTCAGCTTCTTGCCGTCCTTGGGGAAGTCGCGCAGCAGGCGGTCGTAATAGGCGGCCTTCACGTCGAGGTCGGCGATCTTGCCCTTGCCCTCGGCGACCTTGCCCTCGCCCACGCACTTGCCCATCGCCTGGATGTCGGCACCCCAGAACGACGCCTTGGCGAGCATCATCTTGAAGCCGTTATAGTCCGGCGGGTTGTGCGACCCGGTGATCATCACGCCGCCGTCGAGATGGTTCTCGCGCACGGCAAAATAGAGCTGCGGCGTGGGGCCAAGCCCCGTGCGCAGCACGTCGAGCCCGCAATCGGAAAGGCCGGCGGCGACCTTCGCGGCCAACGCGGGCGAGGAAAGCCGCCCGTCCCAGCCGACGGCAACGCGCTTGCCGCCCTTGTCGACGAGGGCCGAACCGAAGCCGCGGCCGAGCGCGTAGGCATCGGCCTCGGTCAGCGTCTTTCCGACGATGCCGCGGACGTCGTATTCGCGAAGGATCGTCGGCTCGAAAGCGTGGCGGAAGCTCATTCGCCGGCACCCGAACCCTTGGCCGTGGTGGGGCGGCCGATCGAGTGGTAGGCGAAGCCCGCCGCGGCCATGTCGGCCGGCGAATAGACGTTGCGCAGGTCGACGACGACCGGCGTCTTCATCAGCTTCTTGACGCGGTCGAGCTGCAGCGAGCGGAACTGGTTCCACTCGGTGACGATGACCAGCGCCTCGGCACCTTCCATCGTCGCGTAGGCGTCCTCGGCCAGTTCGACGCCCGGCAGCATCTGCTTGGCTTCGTGCATGCCTTCGGGATCGTAGGCCACGACCTTGGCGCCCGCCTGCTGGAGGGCGGGCAGGATGTCGAGCGAGGGGCTGTCGCGCATGTCGTCGGTGTTCGGCTTGAAGGTGAGGCCGAGCACGGCGATCTTCTTGCCCTTGACCGAACCGCCGCACGCGGCGACGACCTTTTCGGCCATCTTCTTCTTGCGCTTGGTGTTGATGTCGACGACCGTTTCGATGATGCGCAGCGGCGCGCCGTAATCCTGCGCGGTCTTGACCAGCGCCAGCGTGTCCTTGGGGAAGCAAGAACCGCCGTAGCCCGGGCCGGGATGCAGGAACTTCTTGCCGATGCGCCCG
Organism: Tagaea sp.; assembly: GCA_041905745.1. GTDB lineage: Bacteria > Pseudomonadota > Alphaproteobacteria > CACIAM-22H2 > CACIAM-22H2 > Tagaea. The sequence continues at coordinate 2,562 of JAYRKO010000285.1, forward strand.
TCGAGACCGATGCCCTTGGCGACGTCGTGCACGTCGGCACCCACCTTCTCGCACAGATCGGCAATCTCGTTGATGAACGTGATCTTGGCGGCAAGGAACGTGTTGGCCGCGTACTTGATCAGCTCGGACGTCTCGAGCGCCGTGAACACGATGGGCGTCTCGATCAGATAGAGCGGACGGTAGAGCTGGCGCATCACCTCGCGCGCGCGCTCGCTCTCGCAGCCGATGACGACGCGGTCGGGGCGCATGAAGTCGCCGATGGCCGCACCCTCGCGCAGGAATTCCGGGTTGGACGCCACGTCGAACTGCGCGTCGGGACGCACGTTGCGGATGCGGCGCGCCACTTCGCGCCCCGTGCCCACCGGCACGGTCGACTTCGTGACGACGACGGCATAGCCCGTCAGCGCGCGGCCGATTTCCTCGGCCGCCGCGTAGACGTAGGAAAGGTCCGCGTGACCGTCGCCGCGGCGCGAGGGCGTGCCCACCGCGATGAATACGGCGTCGGCACCCGGCACGGCTTCGGCGAGGTTCGTCGTGAAGCTGAGGCGGCCGGCCTTGACGTTCGTCTCGACGAGCTTGTCGAGGCCCGGCTCGAAGATGGGGATGCCGCCGGCCTTCAGCCGCGCGATCTTGGCCTCGTCCTTGTCGACGCACACGACGTCGACGCCGAATTCCGAGAAGCAGGCCCCGGTCACCAGGCCCACATAGCCCGTGCCGACCATGACGATACGCATCGTTCCGATCCCTCGCGACAGCGGCGGTGCCGACCCGCACCCGCCCGTTGGAAACCCCGCGCACAACGCCGGGGGCACCGCGCCAATTCCCTCAAGGAATCCAAGCGCGCGGGGTGCGTAGCAAGCCGCCGCACGGAAGTCGAGTGCAGGCGCGGTCGCGCCCACAACCCATTGAAATATATCGGATTATATGCCGACGCGCCGGGCGCGTCAGGCGTACCGCTTCACCACGGCCTTCGCCTTGGCGCCGAGGTCGGTCCGGTCGAGCGCGAAGGCGATCTGCGCTTCGAAGAAGCCGATCTTGTCGCCGCAGTCGAAACGCTGGCCCTCGAAGCGGTAGCCGTGGAACGGGCTCGTGCCGATCATCGGGATCAGCGAGTCCGTCAGCTGGATCTCGCCGCCCGCACCTTTGGTCTTGCGGTCGAGGAAGCCGAACACCTGCGGTTCGAGGATATAGCGGCCGATGACGGCGAGCGTGGACGGCGCCTCCTCGGGCTTGGGCTTCTCGACGAGGCCCTTCACCTGCACGAGCCGCCCGTCGTCCTTGCCCGGCGACAGGATGCCGTAGCGCGACGTGTGCTCCTTGGCCACATCCATGACGGCGACCATGTTGCCGCGCACTTCCGGGTAGAGGTCGCACATCTGCTTCAGCGCGGGCGTCTTGGCGAGGATGAGGTCGTCGGCGAGCAGCACGGCGAAGGGCTCGTCGCCCACGAGATCGCGCGCGCACCACACCGCATGACCGAGCCCCAGCGGCACCTGCTGGCGCGTATAGGCGACGTCGCCCGCCGGCGGCAACCAGGCGCGCAGCGCGTCGAGTTCGGCCTTCTTGCCGCGCATTTCCAGCGTGTGTTCGAGTTCGAAGGAATGGTCGAAATGGTCCTCGAGCATCGTCTTGCCGCGCCCGGTGACGAAGATGAATTCCTCGATGCCCGCCGCGCGCGCTTCCTCGACCGCGTACTGGATGAGCGGCTTGTCGACGACGGGCAGCATCTCCTTGGGCATCGCCTTGGTGGC
>JAYRKO010000286.1:0-4292 GCA_041905745.1 Tagaea sp.
GCCTGCCCGGCGCCACGCGCCGGCGCATCCGCGGCCACGCCGAGCAGGAGGCCGAACGCTACGCCGACGCGATCGGCCTCAAGGCCATCCTGCGCAAGCTGCCGACCGACCAGCCCATCGGGCTGGAAATGATCTGGCCGCAGTCGGGCAGCTACCCGACGCGCAAGCGCGACATCTGATTTCCTAGAATTTCGGGTTCTCGCCCTCGGCCGGCAGGTCGAGGGACGCGAACGCGCAGCCGCAGAACGGGCAGTCCATCGCGGCCACGCGCTTGCGCGCCTCGTCCTCTGCCACGCCCGTCCCTTCGATCTTGCGCATCAGCTCGTCCATGACGGCGAGGTGTGCCTTGCGCGTCTCGCAGGCGTCGACCAGCAGGCGCTGGCGCGGCGCGTCGAGTTCGTCGAGCCGCATGGCCCGCGCGGCCGCGGGCATCAGTAGGGCCGCCGCCGCGGCAAACCCGCCCTTCGCGATCATCGAACGTCGCCGTCTGTCCATGGCCGCATGATAACGCCGCGATTCCGGCAAATCCATGGCGGCCCTTGCGTCGTATCCCTTCCGTACGGCAACGCAAGACAGGGTGCGATGGAAGAAATCGTCTGGATTACCGGCGCGTCCTCGGGCATCGGTCGGGCGCTGGCGCTTCGGCTGGCGCGCTCGGGGCGGCGCGTGGTCGCGTCGGCCCGCCGCGCGGACGCGCTGGCGGCCCTCGCGCACGAAGCGGGCGGGCGGCTGGTGACCCTGCCGGTCGACACGACCGATGCGGCCGCCTGCGAGAACGCCGTCGCGTGGATCGAGGCGGAGATCGGCCCCATCGGCCTTGCGGTGCTGAATGCCGGCACGCACATCCCCACGCCCGCGGCCGACTTCGCCGTGACCCCGGTGCGAAAGCTCGTCGAGACGAACCTGATGGGCACGGTCAACGCGCTTGCTCCGGTCCTTGCCGCCATGCGCGCGCGCATGCGCGGGCGTGTTGCGGTCGTCGCCTCGCTCGCCGGCTATCGCGGCCTGCCCACGGCCGCGGCCTACGGCGCCACGAAGGCCGGGCTCATCAACATGTGCGAGGCGCTGAAGCCCGAATGCGACGCGTTCGGCGTGAAGATCCAGATCGTGTGCCCCGGATTCGTGCGCACGCCGCTGACCGACCGGAACACCCACCCGATGCCGATGCTGATGGAGGTCGACGACGCGGCCGCGGCGATCGCCGCCGGCCTCGAGACCGACCGCTTCGAAATCGCGTTTCCCCGGCCCTTCGCCTTCGTGCTCAAATCGCTCGCGATGATCCCGCGCAGCCTCTATTTCCGCCTCGTGCGGCGCGTGGCCGGCCTGTGAGCGACCGGCTCGACGTCTACGTCGCGTTCCTCGAACGCCTGACGCCCGAGCGCCTCGACGAGTTGGACGCGCTCGTGACGCCCGAGGTGCGCTTCAAGGACCCGTTCAACGACCTGCGCGGCGCGCAGGCCATGAAGCGCGCGCTGGCGATGGCCTTCGAGCACGGCCCGCCGCGCTTCGAGGTGATCGACCGCGCGCGCGGCGAACATGCCGCCTATCTCCTGTGGCGCTATACGCACGGGACCGGCCTGGCGCTGGAAGGGATGAGCGAGATCCGCCTCGCACCCGACGGACGCATCGCCGAACATATCGACCACTGGGATTCGGGGGCGCAGTTCTACCTGCGCATCCCGTTCGTGGGCTGGCTCGTGCGCCTCGTGCGCGACCGGCTGAAGGTGCGCGGCTGACGCGTCGCCGGCCTCACGGCCGGACGAGCGAGACCTGCGTCACGTCGATCGAACCCGCGCGGAAGCCCGCTTCGCAATAGGCCAGATAGAATTCCCACATTCGCTTGAAGCGCCGGTCGAAGCCCAGCGACTGGATTTCCGGCCATGCGCGCTGGAAGCGGCGGTTCCATTCCGCCAGCGTCTCGGCGTAATCGAGGCCGAAATTGAACTGCCCGTCGAGCTTCAGCCCCGCGCGGTCGATCTCGGATTTGAGCGCGCCGTCCGAAGGCAGCATGCCGCCCGGGAAGATGTAGCGCTGGATGAAATCTACGCCCGAGCGGTAGCTTTCGAAGAAGCGGTCGGCGATGGTGATGATCTGCAGCGCCGCGCGCCCGCCGGGCGCCAGGCACTCGCGCAGCTTGCCGAAATAGGCCGGCCAGTACTTCTCGCCCACCGCCTCGAACATCTCGATCGACGCGACGCGGTCGAACTGCCCTTCGACGTCGCGATAGTCGACGAAGCGTGCCTCGACGAGATCGCCCAGCCCTTCCTTCTGCACGCGCGCCTGCGTGTGGGCGAGTTGTTCCTTCGAAACCGTGATCGCCGTCACCTTCGCGCGGAACTCGCGTGCGAGGAACGCCGCAAACGAACCCCAGCCGCAGCCGATCTCCAGCACCTTCTGGCCAGGCTCGACCGCCAGCATCTTCGCCATGCGCGCGAACTTGGCCTGCTGGGCCGCCTCCAGATCGCGCGCGCCGTCGGCGAACACGGCCGAGGAATACGCCATCGAGGGGTCGAGCCAGCGCCGGTAGAACTCGTTCCCCAGATCGTAGTGGTAGGCGATGTTGCGCTTGGACCCGGCGCGCGTGTTCGCGCGCAGCGCATGCCACAGCCGCCGCGCGAGGCCCACGACCGGTGCCAGCCGCGAGGCGCGACCGTAATGGATGTCATTGAGTGCGGCCTCGTTGCGCGCGGCAAGTTCGAGAAGGGCCGGCAGGTCGTCGGCGTCGAGTTCGCCATCCATGTAGGCTTCCGCGAACCCCACATTGCCGCCGAACAGCACGCGGCGCGCGGCGCGATGCGTGCGCAGCGCCAAGCCGGCGCCGGGCCCGGGCCGCGCGCCCTTGAAGACGCGGCACTTTCCGTCCGGCCCCGTGATCGAAAGCTCGCCGATCTCGATGCGCGCGGCGGCCATCAGGATGGCGCGAAACGCGAAACCGTCGGCGGTCCCGACGGCACCCGCGCGCGCGGTGTCATGTTCGCGCATGGTGGACCCCTCCCGAACCTTCGTCCGCGACCGTCTCGACCGCGTCGGCCGGCGGGGCCGGACGCGGACGGTACCCGGCCCCTTTCAGCCAGAGCCTGAGCGCCTCCCAATGGATCGCGCCGACGATTTTAACGGTGAGCAGCGGATAGCGGAAGAAGGCACGCAGAAGGGCGGCGTCCGACCAGTCCACGCGGCGCGCGGTCTGGCTGGCGACGAGCAGTTCGCCCGCCGGCGTATCCTCGCGGATCAGCAGTGCCAGCCGGTCCTCCGGCTCGTCGACGCGGAAGCGATAGGTCGCAGCCATGTCGATAAAGGGCGAGACGTGGAAGCGCTTGGCCGCGCGCTGCACGACCGGCGCGCCGGACGCGCGCGAAGCCGCGACCGGGATGAGGTAGCCGTGCTGCTCGCCGAAGGTGTTCTTCACTTCGTAGAGGATGGCGCCCAGCCGGCCGTCGGCCGCATAGGCGAAATAGACCGTCAACGGATTGAACGCGTAGCCGAGGATGCGCGGAAAACAGAGTGCGTAGATCCGCGCACCGGCCGGGCCGAGATCGGCCGTGGCGAGTTGTGCGCGGACCCAGCCGGCCGTCGGGCTGCCGTCGCGCGCGCCATGGTCGGCGTCGTCGAACGAGAAAAGCCGCGCGCGGTTGTAGCCGAAGATGCGCGAGCGCCGGTCGAGCGCCGGCAGTTCGTCGAGATCGACGAGGATCGAGAACACGCGATAGGCGAAGCGATGGCGGAACGGCCGCAGGCGCGCATGCATGACGTCGCCGAAATAGAGGCACGTGCGCGCCATCGCGGCCCCGCCCCTAGTCCGCCGCCTGCGGCATGTCGGCCGCTTCGGGCGCGAGCCACGGGCGGCGCGCGCCCAGCGCCTCGGCCACCGCGAAGCCCGAGCGCAGCCCGTCCTCGTGGAAGCCGTGCCCGGTCCACGCGCCGCAGAAATGCAGGCCCCGCACGCCTTGGATTTCCGGCAGCCGGCGCTGTGCGGCCAGTGCGGCGGCGTCGAAGACCGGATGCATGTAGTCGAACTCGGCCAGCTTCGTGTGCGCGCGCGGCTCGGCCAGCGGATTGAGCGAGACGAACAGCGGATATTCGGCCGGCAGGTTCTGGAGCCTGTTCATCCAGTAGGTGACCGAAACGCCCGTGGCGCCGGCCGCGTCGCGTTCGGCGAGATAGTTCCAGCTTGCCCATGCGCGCCGGCGCACCGGCATCAGGCGTTCGTCCTGATGCAGCACCGCGCGGTTGGGCTGGAACGCGAAGCGGCCGAGGATGTCGCGCTCGGCCGGCGTCGGGCCGTCGATCAGCTT
>JAYRKO010000287.1:0-4290 GCA_041905745.1 Tagaea sp.
TCGCCCGGCGGCCTGTGCGTCGCGTGCTGGGGCGCGCTCGCGTGGATCGACCGTCCGTTCTGCGCGCGCTGCGGCACGCCGTTCGATGCGGCCCTGGCGCTCGGCCGGGACGATCTTCTTTGCGGTGCTTGTGTCGCCGGCCGCTCGCCGCTCGCGCGTGTGCGTGCCGCCCTTCGCTACGATGCGGCAAGCCGCGCGTTGCTGCTGGGCTTCAAGCATGCCGACCGCACGCATGCCGCCCCCTTCTTCGGCAAATGGCTGGCGCGCGCAGGCGCCGACGCGCTTGCCGACGCCGACCTGCTGGTGCCCGTACCGCTGCACTGGACGCGGCTCGTCTGGCGGCGTTTCAACCAGTCGGCGCTGCTCGCCCACGCGCTCGCGCGCGAGACCGGCGTCGCGTGCATTCCCGATCTGCTCGTCCGGCAACGCCGCACACCCATGCAAGGCACGCTGGGGCGCACGCAGCGAAAGCGCAACGTGCGCCGCGCCTTCGCGGTGCGCCCGCGGCTGGCGGGCCGGGTGCGCGGGGCGCGGATTGTCCTTGTCGACGACGTATTTACGACCGGGGCGACGATCGAGGAATGCGCGCGCACGCTGAAGCGCGCGGGTGCGGCCGAGGTGCGCGCCCTGACGCTTGCCCGCGTCGTTCTGCCCGGCGAGGCGGGCTAGAATCCGCCGCAAAGGCGCATTATCCTTTCCCCGTCGGCGTCCACGAGGAGCAGGTTCCACATGACGGCGAAGGTCGAGATCTACACAAGCCCGTTCTGCGGCTATTGCGCGCGCGCCAAGCGCCTGCTGTCGGCGAAGGGCGTCGAATTCGTCGAGTACGACGTATTGGCCGATTCGAGCCTGCGGCCGACGATGGAAAGCCGTGCGGGCGGCCGCACGACGGTGCCGCAGATCTTCATCGGCGGAAAGCACGTGGGCGGGTGCGACGACCTGCACGCGCTCGACGACGAAGGCAAGCTCGACCCGCTGCTGGCCTAGAGACGAACGGCCGCGATGCGCTGGATGAGTGCCGGCAGCGGCGCCTCGACCGCACGGTGTTCGTAGGCGACGACGCGCAAGTCCGGCAGCGCCAGTTCGAGCAGCTCGTTGTCCTTCAGCAGGAAATCCGGATTGTTTGGCTTGCCGAAGCGCTCGTTGCCGCGCGCGAAGGTCTCGTAGATCAGCGCGCCGCCGGGCGCCACGGCCGCGCGGATTTCCGCGAAGAGCGGCCGGTGCAGATAGTTCGTCACGACGACGCCGGCGAAGCGACGCCCGGGCAGCGGCCAGGGCGATCCGTCCTCGAGGTCGGCCTTCAGGCATTCGACCCCCGCGATGCCGGACAGCGCCGAAATATCGCGGTCGACCGCCGTTACCGGATGGCCGCGCCCGGCGAACAGGCGCGCATGCCGCCCGGCGCCCGCAGCAAGGTCGAGAACCGTCCCGCCGGCCGGCACCAGCCCCGCATGGGCAAGGACCCAGGGCGAGGGGACATCGCCGCCATGTACCGCCGGCTTGTGCACCATCTTGCCTTCCCGCGAAAACGGTTCCAAATATACGCCCATGATCGTCTTCGGCCTTAAATGCCACAAGGGGCACGGCTTCGAGAGCTGGTTCAAGGACGGCGCCGCGTTCGAGCGCCAGTCCAAGCGCGGGCTCGTCGAATGTCCGGTGTGCGGGTCGGCCAAGGTCAAGAAGGACCTGATGGCGCCGCGCCTGTCGGGCACGAAGAAGTCGCGCAAGACCCCGGCGCCCGCGACCGCGCCCGCCGCGATGGGCAGCGACCCCGCGCTCGCCAAGGCGGCCGAACTGCAGCGCGAGCTTTCCAAGCTGCGCCGGCACGTCGAGACGAATTTCGAGCATGTCGGCGACCGCTTCGCCGAGGAAGCGCGCAAGATCCACTACGGCGAGAGCAAGCGGCGCGACATCTACGGCGAGGCGACGAGCGAGGAAGCGCAGGCGCTGGCCGAAGAGGGCGTGGAAGTGGCACGCATCCCGTGGGTGCGCGGCAACGACGCGTGAACCGCGTCTAGGCCTTCACCGCAAAGGCCATGTAGTTCACGTCGAGATCGCGGCCCAGTTTCCAGACATCCAGCACGGGGTTGTACGACACGCCCGTCATGTGCGTGATCGATAGACCCGTGTCGCGCAGCGCGTCGGCGATTTCGCCGGGCGTGACGAATTTGCGCCATTCGTGCGTGCCGCGCGGCAGCCAGCGCAGCACGTATTCCGCGCCCACGATCGCCAGCAGGAACGCCTTGGGCGTGCGGTTGAGCGTGGCCACGACCATGGCGCCGCCCGCGCGCACGAGCCGGCCGCAATCGGCAAGGAAGCCCGCGCAATCGGCGACGTGCTCGACAACTTCGAGCGACAGAACGGCGTCGAACGCCTCACCGGCCGCGACGAGGTCTTCGGCCGTCGCGTGCCGGTAGTCGATTTCGAGCCCCATCTTCGCGGCGTGCGTCGAGGCGATGGCGATGTTGCGCGCCGAGGCGTCGATCGCGGTGACGCTTGCGCCCAGCCGGGCCATGGGTTCGGCGATCAGCCCGCCGCCGCAGCCGATGTCGAGCAGGCGCAGGCCGGCCAGGGGCTTCGCCGCCAGCGGGTCGCGGCCGAAATGCTGCGCGATGCGGTCGCGGATATAGCCGAGCCGCACGGGGTTGAACTTGTGCAGCGGGCGGAATTTGCCGGTCGGGTCCCACCACTCCTCGGCCATCGCGGCGAAGCGCGCGACCTCGGCGGGATCGACGCTGGAACCGGCGGCGGCATCGGCGGTTTCGATCTGGCTCAAGACTTGCCTCACCCCGGGAAAATACCGCGAACGCGAACTTGCCCTGCCCGCGCCGAGACAGTAGATATGGCGCGCCTTCGGGCCCGGCAACGGCGAAGGCGACATTACTTTCCCAACCCACGGTCGGGAAAGGGTTTTCTCGAAAGGCGAAGACGGCGATGGCACGCCTGGTGATGAAGTTCGGCGGCACCTCGGTGGCGAACGTGGAGCGCATCCGCAACGTGGCGGCGCGCGTCAAACGCGAGGTCGACGCCGGCAACGAAGTGGCGGTCGTGGTCTCGGCCATGTCGGGCGCCACCAACCAGCTCGTCGCCTGGGTGAACGAGATCTCGAAATTCTACGACCCGCGCGAATACGACACGGTCGTCGCGACGGGCGAGCAGGTGACGAGCGGGCTGACGGCGCTGGCGCTTCAGCAACTCGGCCTCAAGGCGCGCTCGTGGCAGGGTTGGCAGATCCCGCTGCGCACCGACGCGACGCACGCCAAGGCGCGCATCGACGCGATCGAGACGGCCGAACTCGACCGCGCGATGAAGTCGGGCGAGGTCGCGGTCGTCTCGGGCTTCCAGGGCGTGGCCGAGGGCAACCGCATCGCGACGCTGGGCCGCGGCGGATCGGACACCTCGGCCGTGGCGCTCGCCGCCGCGCTGGGTGCGGATCGCTGCGACATCTACACCGACGTCGACGGCGTCTATACGTGCGATCCGCGCATCGTCACGAAGGCGCGCAAGCTCGACAAGATCACGTACGAAGAAATGCTCGAGATGGCCTCGCTGGGCGCCAAGGTGCTCCAGACGCGGTCGGTCGAGCTGGCCATGAACCACCGCGTGCGCGTGCAGGTCCTCTCCAGCTTCGAGGACAAGCCCGGCACGATGGTCGTCGACGAGGAAGAGATCGTGGAAAAGCAAGTCGTCAGCGGGATCGCCTACAGCCGGGACGAGGCGAAGGTGACCCTCACCAAGGTGGCCGACCGTCCGGGCGTGGCCGCCGCAATCTTCGGGCCGCTCGCCGATGCGGCCATCAACGTCGACATGATCGTCCAGAACATCTCGGACGACGGCAAGGCGACCGACATCACCTTCACGGTCGGCAAGGCCGATCTCGACCGCTGCGTGAAGCTGCTGAACGACCAGAAGCCCAAGCTCGGCTTCGTCGAGCTGAAGCCGGACCCCAACGTGGTCAAGGTGTCGGTCATCGGCGTGGGCATGCGCAGCCACGCGGGCGTGGCGCTGTCGATGTTCCGCACGCTCGCCGCCAAGGGCATCAACATCCAGGTCATCTCGACGTCGGAGATCAAGATCTCCGTGCTGATCGACGAGCAGTATCTGGAACTGGCGCTGCGCGCGCTGCACACCGCCTACCAGCTCGACGCCGCATGAACGACGCTGCGCCCGCATCCGCCCGCGCGGCGGCCGCCGGCCGGCTCGACCGGCTGTGGGCGCGCGGGCGCGCGTTCCTCGGCACGCGCCACGCGATCATGGGCGGCGCGATGACGTGGGTTTCCGAGCGCAATC
>JAYRKO010000288.1:0-4285 GCA_041905745.1 Tagaea sp.
ACGCGATCATCGTGCCTTCCGGTGCGTTGATTTGCGCAAGGCCGCCGCCCACCGACCGGAAGCGGCGCTCGAACGGATTGTTCCGGCAGGCGTCGAGGATGACCATGCTGACGCGTGCGCGCGCCGCTGCCATCTGGTCGAGCACGGCCTCCACGTCGAGCGTTTCCAGCCGCACGCGCTGCTCCGAGGTGATTTTCGCGTCCGTCGGGACCAGATAGTTGCGGCCCTGCACCTGCATGCCGTGGCCGGCGAAGAAGAACAGCGCGGTGTCGCCTTCGGCGAGCTTTTCGCCGAAATCGGCGACGATCTCGTTCATCTGGCTCTTGTTCGCGTTTTCCTTGAGCAGAACCTCGAAGCCCTGGCGCTTCAGCGTCGCGGCGATCGCGCGCGCGTCGCTGGGCGGGTTCTTGAGCGGCGCCTCGGGATAGGCGCCGTTGCCGATGACCAGCGCCACCTTCTTTTCGGCCGCTGCGGGCGCGGCGAGGGCGCCCAGCACCGCGAGCGACAGGAAAATCCGTGCGACGAACTTCATCGCTTCACTCCAGATGTCCGGCGCGATCCTAGCCGGGTTTTCCGAAACCGGAAGTGACGGCCGTCACCCGTGCAACCACCTTTTATTGTACGCCGGCCGTCTGGCGCGCGGCCCCGCCGCCGTCGCCCACCAGCGCGAAGGGCGCCCAGAAGATCGGGTGCGAATAGGCGAACACCGTCTGGCGCGACTGCGGGTCCACGTAACCCTGCCCGTCGATCAGGGCGGCCATCGCCTGCTGCAACGCCGTGGCGCGGGCAAGGCCCGGCTCGCGCGCCTGACGGGCGAACAGGTCGGTCGTCAGCGTGCGGGCACTCGTCGTTTCGACCGGCCAGTTCGTGACCAGCAGCGCGCGCGTGCCGGCATAGAAGAACGCGCGGCCGAGGCCGGAGACGGCTTCGGCGCCGGCACCGTCGCCGGTCGCGGTATTGCAGGCCGACAGCACGACCCAGTCGGCGTTGAGCTTAAGCCCCAGCACCTCGTCCAGCGTCAGCAACCCGTCGCCGTCCACGTCGGCGACGTTGGGGGCCGACAGGGCAAGGGCTGGCTGCGTCAGGCCGTTGAGGTCGCCCGGGATCAGGCCGTGCGTGGCGAACATCACGACGCGGCGATTGGAAAGATCCATCGACTTGACGGTCTTCTCGTTGGCCGCCGCGCCGAGGATCACGTCCGAGGCGTCGGCATTGAGCGCCAGCGCGATGCCCTTCACCTCGTCGGCCGTGTCCGGCAGGCGCGGCAGCATCGCCAGTTCGGCGCTGTCGACGTTGGCGGTGGCGGGCGCGTTGCGGCGCACGAGCTTCACGCCGCGTGTCTGGATGCCGCGCGTGGTCAGCTGGGCGACCTGCTGGGTGGCCGCCTCGGCCTTCGCCTCGGCCATCTGCTCGGCGCTGAACCACGGGTCGCCGAAGCCTGCGAACGCCTTGCGATTGGCGGGTGCCGCCGGCAGGCTGCGCAGCGTGGCGAGCGATGCGACCGACGGAAGCTGCGTGATGCCGGCCTTGCGGATCAGGAACGGGACCTTCTTGTAGGTCGAGAACAGCGCCTCGCCTTCCTTCTCCGCGACGAGCTGGACGGGCTCGGTCACCAGCACGGCGAAGGGCAGCTGGCCCAGCACGTCGTGCGGCACGACGAGCAGCGAATTCGCGTTCGCGAAGCCCGCTTCGACCGGTTTCAGCAGGTCGTTGTAGAGCGCATTTGCCGCCGCCACGTCGAAGGCCGGGATCTCGCCCAGCGTGCCCGCATTGGGGTCGAGCGACTTGCGCAGGTTCGCGACCGTTTCGGCCATCGCCTTGTGGCCCTTGGGCACGCCGGCGAAGGCGGGGGCGCCCGACTGCGGCACGGCCCACACGAAGCTCTGTTCGCGGCCGACATAGGTCGCGATCAGCGCCTCGCCGGGGCGAAGGGCCGCGCGCGCCTGCTCGACCGTCGCGGGGCGCGGGTCGATCAGGTTCACGTAGTCCGGGAAGCGCTTCTCGATCTCCTGCCGGATCGCGGCGCGCGCCGAGCGCAGCGTGTCGATCTGCGTGCGCATCGCGCGCACCGCCGCTTCGTCGCGTTCGGCCGACGCGAGCACGTTGGTCAGCAGGCCCTGCAGCGCGCCGACCTGCTTTTGCGTGTCCTGTTCGCTGCGTACGAGTTCGGCCAGCGCCGGGTCGGAAGCCGCGGCGCGCGCCGAGGATTGCGCCAGCGCGCGTTGCACGCCCTGTCCGCGGATCGCGTCGGCGAGGCGGAACGACTCTTCTGCCGCACCCGGTCGGCGCGAGGCGGCGAGCGCGCGCATCATCGATTCGAGCACGACGCGCAGCTGCGAATCGCGCGCGGCCGAGCCGCCCTCCTCGTCGCTGTCGGACTGGCGCGAGGTCTGCAGCAGGATCGGCGTCGCCGCGTCGAAATCTGCGAGCGAGCCCGGCACGTCGCCCAGCCGCAGCTTGGCCGCACCCAGCATCGCGCGCGCCATCGCCGTGTCCCAGTTTCGCTCGCCGAAGCGTTCGAGCGCGCGCTGCGAGACGTTCGTCATCACGCGCACGGCTTCCTGCGCGTCGCCCGCGCGCAGCGCCACCATTCCCCAGTGGCCGTTGTTCTCGAAAGTCTGGCGCATCGCGTCGGCGTTGCCGGCGATCCGGGTGCGCAGGGCGGCGTAGGTCGCGGCCGCCGCTTCCCAGTCATCGCGCTGGCTCTGCGCGCGCGCGATCTGCCGCAGCGCGCGCGAGAAGCTGCCTGACGCGGGATCGATCTTCATCGAATCGAGCGTCTCGAAGGCGACGCGGGCAAGCCGCTCGGCTTCCGCGTAGCGGCCTTGCGCCGCGATGATCTCGGCAAGGCCCATCACGTTGTTTGTCGTCTCGACCGAATAGCGCCCGGTGAGCGAAAGGCTCTGGAGAAGCGCCGAGCGCATCTCGACCTCGGCCTCGAGCAGGCGGCTCTGCCGGGCAAGCGCTCCCGCGAGCTGGCCGCGCATGAACACGCCGAGCTGCGTGAAGTTGTTGCGCGGTAGATTCGCGTTCCCGGTGATGGTCGCTTCGTCGCGGATGATGCGCTCGTTCGACTGCATCGCCGCCCGGATCAGGCGCTCGGCTTCGGCGTACTGGCCGGTTTCCTGCGCGATCATGGACTGGCTGCGGCGAAGGTTGGTCTCCGCGTTCCAAGCGAGCCACTGCGGCAGGCGCGAATTGTTGCGCTGTTCGACGAGCCCGGATTCGATCTTCGGAATCTGCGCGCGCGCGAGATCGAGCTCGCCCAGCTGCACGGCGTTGTTGACGATCTGCTGCTGCGTTGCGATGCGCTGGCCGGTGTTGAGCGCGGTATCCGCGAGCTTCTGGCGCAGTTCGAGCGACTTGCGCAGGTTGCCGGCCGACTGTTCGGCCAGACCCCACTGCTCCATATAGCGCGCGACGAGTTGGGCGGGCGCGCTGGTGCCGGGTACCTGCGTCAGTTCGAAGGCGCGCTTGATGTCGTCGCGACGCTGGTTGGCGCGGCCGAGTTCGGCGGCGGCGAGCCCGCGCTGGTAGAGGAATGCGGCGAGGTCGAGCCCCTTGGCGTTCGCCGGTTCGGGCGCGTCGGCCTTCTGCAAGGCCGCGGCGACCTTGGCGGGGTCGGGCTTCTGCTGGTCGAGGATCGCGGCGATGTCGGAGATCGTGCGCGGCGGCGGGCGGAAGCCCTGACCCTGGAATTCGGCGGTGATCTGCTTGGCCTGCTGCAGGCTCACGGCCGGCTTGCCGTCGGGCTGGCAGCCCGCGAGCAGGCCCACGGCCAGCGCGCAGGCGCCCGCAAGCGCGAAGCGGATCGACGTCGTCATGATGGGCCTCCCCCGGCCGGCTTTCCCCGCGCGGATTGTAGCACTCGCGCGGGACGGCTTGAACGGGGGAGGGGGTTGCGGCCGGTACCTGGTTCTGCTAGATTAAAAACCTAAAAACGGCGTTCGAAAGAGCGACAACCATTTCCCTCGATACAAGAGACAAGCTTTACTTTTCAATATGATAAATAGGTTACGTTACCTAATTCCGGGTTCTAGTAATTTTTCCTTTCATGTGGCCCCGACGGCCGCGAGCCACAGCGGCACGGCGTCGTGCGCGTTGAGGCGCGACCCCAGATAGTCCGCGATCGCCTGCATGCCCGAAACGCCGACCTTTGCCTCGGCGTCGGGATTGTAATTTGTGTTGGTGTTGACGTCGTAGGTGAAGGCGTTGCCTTCGCGGTCGACGACGAACTCGATGCCCGCGATGCCGATGTCGTTGGCCGCGAGGAACCGCTCGTAGC
>JAYRKO010000289.1:0-4270 GCA_041905745.1 Tagaea sp.
GCAGCACGTGCTGGAGCATGATCGCCGCCGGATGGCGGCCGATCACGCGCGCGGCCTGCACGTATTCCTTGCCCTTCTCGACCATGCACGAGCCGCGCACCGTGCGCGCGTACTGCACCCAGCCCGAGAAGCCGATCGCGAGGATCAGAACGTAAAGCGCGATTTCGTGGTGCAGCTCGCGCGGGATGACGAGGCGCGCCACGCCGTCGATCAGCAGCGCGATGAGGATCGCGGGGAACGAGAGCTGCACGTCGGCCACGCGCATTATCACCGCATCGACCGCCCCGCCCGCATAGCCCGCGACGAGGCCCAGCGCTATCCCCAGCACCATCGCGAACACGACCGACAGAACGCCCACCAGCAGCGAAATGCGGCTGCCGAACAGGATCGTCGAGAACACGTCGCGCCCTTGCGTGTCCGTGCCCAGCGGATAGTGCGCCACGCCGTCGGGCAGCCAGGCCGGCGGCAGCGAGGCGTCCATCAGATTGAGTTCGCGCAAGTCGAACGGATTCTGGGGCGCGATCCACGGTGCCAGAAGCGCGCCGCCGAAAAAGAGCAGCGTGACGACCGCCGAGACGACGACGACCGGCGAGCGGCGGAAGCTGTAGAAGACGTCGGACTCGAAGGCCCTGCGCAGCGTGTCCATCGCGGTCCCCTCAGTGCCCGTGGCCGCCGGCCGCCGCGCGGTCGACGCGCAGCCGGGGATCGACCGCGTAATAGAGCAGGTCGACGACGAGATTGATCATCACGAAGAAGAACGCGATCAGCACCAGATAGGCCGCCATCACCGGGATATCGGCCGCACTCACCGACTGGATGAAGAGGAAGCCCATCCCGGGCCACTGGAAGACGGTCTCGGTCACGATCGCGAAGGCGATGATGCCGCCGAGCTGCAGCCCCGTGATCGTGATGACCGGCACGAGCGTGTTCTTGAGCGCGTGGCCGAAATTGATCGCGCGGTCGGAAAGGCCGCGCGCGCGGGCGAACTTGATGTAGTCCGTGCGCAGCACTTCGAGCATTTCAGAGCGCACGAGGCGCATGATGAGCGTCATCTGGAACAGCGCCAGCGTGATCGACGGCAGGATCAGCGCGCGCAGGCCCGAGCCCGTGAGGAACCCGGTCGACCACCAGCCGAGCGCCACCGTCGTGCCGCGCCCGAAGGACGGCAGCCAGCCGAGCACGACCGAGAAGACGAGAATCAGCAGGATGCCGATGAGGAACGTCGGCAGCGAAACGCCCACGAGGCTCACCGTAAGCAGCAGACGCGAGAGCCACGTATCGCGGTTGAGGCCGGTATAGACCCCCAGCGGCACGCCGACGGACAGCGCCAGCACGGCCGCGCACAGCGAAAGTTCGAGGGTTGCCGGCAGGCGTTCGAGCAGCAGTTCAGAAACCGGCCGCGCGAGACGGTACGAGATTCCGAAATTTCCCTGCGCGGCGTTGAGGACGAAGTGCACGTACTGGACGAAGAACGGCTGGTCGAGCCCCAGCTCGTGGACGAGCTGGCGGCGCGATTCCTCGGTGAAGTCTTGGCCGAGCATGATCGCGACGGGGTCGCCCACATAGGCGAAGAGCGAGAAGGCGACGAAGCCGACCGCCATCATCACGAGAACGGCTTGCAGCAGCCGGCGGATCACGAAGGCGATCACGGGCGCGCGTCCCCGCCCGGCATCGCCGCGCCGAACGTTCCGCGACCGTCGTTGCGCAACGGCATGCTGCCCACGATCCTCTGTCCTGGCCCTTCCGGCCGGCGGAAGCCGCCGCATCCGGGGCGTGGCACTTTGCGTGCCATCCGTTCCCGATCGCCGACTGCGACGCGTCCGCGCACCTGTTCGGCTACTTTGGTAATGTCTTGGCGATCCGAATAAAAGGGAATTTGGCGCGGGCCGGAAGCCCGCCGGAACGTGTCGGGAACGCCACTTCGCGCGCGGCCGGCGATGGTGCTAGGATGCGCCCGCCGACTGGTTTGGGAGATTTCGAAATGAACGACGCGCGACCGCGCGGAAATTCGCTGGCTGCCCGCGACATCGCAGCCCTCGTGCATCCGTATACGAACCTGCGCACCCACGAGAAGGACGGCCCGGTCGTCGTGACCAAGGGGCACGGCGTCTACGTGCGCGACGATTCCGGCAAAGACTATATCGAGGGGATGGCGGGCCTGTGGTGCGCCTCGCTCGGCTTCGACGAGCCGCGTCTGGCCGACGCCGCGCACCGCCAGCTGCGCGAACTGCCCTACTACCACATCTTCGCCGGCAAATCGCACGAGCCGGGCATCGTGCTCGCCGAAAAGCTCAAGGAAATCGCGCCCGTCCCGATGTCGAAGGTCTTCTTCGCGGGCTCCGGCTCGGAAGCCAACGACACGGCGATCAAGATCCTCTGGTACATCGCCAACGCCGCGGGCACGCCCAAGCGCAAGAAGATCCTGAGCCGCGAGAAGGCCTATCACGGCGTCACCATCGCCGCCGCCTCGCTGACGCGCCTGCCGATCAACCAGCGCGACTTCGACCTGCCGATCTTCCCGGTCGCCTATGCCGACACGCCGCACTTCTACAAGAACGCGCTGCCGGGCGAGAGCGAGGAAGCCTACGCCACGCGCCTTGCCGAGAATCTCGAGAAGCTGATCCTCGCCGAGGACCCGGAAACCATCGTCGCGATGTTCGCCGAGCCGGTGATGGGTGCGGGCGGCGTCATCGTGCCGCCCGCCGGCTATTTCCCGAAGATCCAGGCCGTGCTGAAGAAGTACGGCATCCTGCTGGTCGCCGACGAGGTGATCTGCGGCTTCGGGCGCACGGGCAACATGTGGGGATCGCAGACCTACGACATCAAGCCCGACATCATCACCTGCGCCAAGGCGCTGTCGGCGGCCTATCTGCCGATCTCGGCCGTGATGGTTTCCGAGCGGGTCTTCGCCGCCATGCAGCAGCAGAGCGACAAGATCGGCAGCTTCGGGCACGGCTACACCTATTCGGCCCACCCGGTCCCGGCCGCGGTCGCGATCGAGACGCTGAAGATCTACGAGGAACGCGACATCGTCGGCCACGTGCGCCGCGTCGCCCCGCGCTTCCAGAAGGCGCTGAAGGCGCTCGGCGACCATCCGCTGGTCGGCGAGGCGGTCGGCGTCGGCCTCATCGGCGGGCTCCAGCTCGTCAAGGACAAGGCGTCGAAGACGTTCTTCCAGCCCACGCAGGCCGTCGCACCGCTGGTCGGCAAGGCGTGCGAGGCGGCCGGTCTCATGGCGCGCCCGCTGTTCGACAACCGCGTCGCGGTGTGCCCGCCGCTCGTCATCGACGAGGCGCAGATCGACGAGATGTTCGCGCGCCTGCGCAAGGGCCTCGACGACGGCTACGTGGCGGCGAAGGCCAAGGGCCTTCTCGACTGACCGGGACGGCACCGATGCGCAGGAACTACGACCGCTACTTCTCCGACGCCACGGCCAAGCTCAAGGCCGAAGGACGCTACCGGGTCTTCGCCGATCTCGAACGCAAGCGCGGCGCCTTTCCGCACGCCGTCTGGCATTCGCCGGGCGGGCCGGTCGACGTCGTGGTCTGGTGTTCGAACGACTATCTGGGGATGGGGCAGCATCCGGCCACGCTCGCGGCCATGCGCGCCGTGCTCGACGCGAACGGTGCGGGTGCCGGCGGCACGCGCAACATTTCGGGCACCAACCACCAGCACGTCCTGCTGGAAGCCGAACTGGCGGCCTTGCACGCAAAGCCCGCGGCACTCGTCTTCACGTCGGGTTACAACGCCAACGAGGCGACGCTGGCGGCCCTCGGCCGGCTGTTGCCCGATCTCGTGATCCTGTCCGACGAGCTCAACCACGCCTCGATGATCGAGGGCATCCGCCATTCGGGCGCGGAGAAGCGCATCTTCCGCCACAACGACCCGGCCGATCTCGAACGCCAGCTTGCGTCGATCGACGCCAACCGTCCGAAGGTGATCGCGTTCGAAAGCGTCTATTCGATGGACGGCGACGTCGCGCCGGTCCACGCGTTCTGCGACCTCGCGGAGCGCTACGACGCGATGACCTATCTCGACGAGGTCCACGCCGTGGGCCTCTACGGCGAACACGGCGCCGGCATCGCGGAGCGCGACGGCGCGCAAGGCCGCATCGACATCGTCCAGGGCACGCTCGCCAAGGGTTTCGGCGTCGTCGGCGGCTACGTCGCCGCGTCCGCCGCACTTTGCGACGCCGTGCGCGGCGTGGCGCCGGGCTTCATCTTCTCGACCTCGATGCCGCCCGTCGTGGCGGCCGGCGCGCTCGCCTCGA
>JAYRKO010000290.1:0-4269 GCA_041905745.1 Tagaea sp.
TGTAGGGGAACGACTTGTCGTCGCGCAGCAGCACGTTGTAGCGCGGCATCAGGCGCTTGATGAGATTGCTTTCGAGCAGGAGCGCCTCGACCTCGGTATGGGTCGTGACGATCTCCATGCGCCGCGTCTCCGACACCATGCGCACGAGACGGTGCGGCATGCGGTCGAACTGGAGGTACTGCGCCACGCGCCGGCGCAGCACGCGCGCCTTGCCCACGTAGAGCGCGTCGCCCTTCGCATCGAGCATCCGGTAGACGCCCGGCGACAGCGGCAGCGTGGGCAGCGTCGCGCGGATCACGCCTGCACCTTCCGCGGCGATCGCGGGCGGCGTATCCAGATCGAACGTCTTGTCGTCGGGCGTCTCGCTCATCGCCTTCTGCCTAAGTCCTTGGCGTGCGTGCTGGCAAGGTGCACCCGCAGGTCCACGGCCTGCCGTGTGGCGGATTTGTCACCGTGCTGCCCGGGGCGGGGCAGGGGCTGTTTTCACCCCTTCGGCTATCCACGATTTCTGTGGATAACTTTGTGGAGAAGGGGGGCCGAAGCCCGCAGAATCGGGCATTGACCGCATTTTCCGTCGTCTTGCCCGCGAAATAGGCAAGATCACCTACATACTTGATTTTCAACAATTTTAGCTTTGGCTAATGTCGCAATCCCTTCATAATCTCTTAAGAAATCGCGGATTTCCGCCATTTTTGCGACAGCGCCGGGCGCGTGTGTACAAGTTTGGCGCCTATCGCACCTCGCGGCGGCGCTCGATCTCCACCCCGACGGCCGCGGCATCAGGGTAAATGTCGAGCTTCTCGACCCGCACGCGGGCGTACAGCGCCGCGGGGTCGGCCAGGCACAGTTCGGCGACGCGTTCGGCCAGCGTTTCCACGAGGTTCACGTGGCCCAGCGCCACCAGCGCGCGCACGCCTTTCACGATCCGGTCGTAGCAGACGATCTCGGACGGCTTGTCCTGACGCGGCGGCCGGTCGACGACGCCGACCTCGATGTTGAAGCGGACGCGCTGCGGGGCGAGCTTCTCGCGCTTGAAGATGCCGATCATCGTCGGCAGCACCAGATCGCCGATCAAGACCTTGCGGATCGCCGCGTCGGGGGCGGCCAGCGGAACGACCTTGCCGAGGACGGGTTTGCCGGTTGCCATGCTCACTCCTCGGGCTGGTTGAGGCCGGGCGCACCCCAGTTGAGGTGCTGCCCGCCGTCGAGCGCGATCATCTGGCCCGTCAGCGACGGGGCCGCGAGGATGAAACGAGCCGCGCCGACAATTTCGTCGAGCTCGGGGCCGCGCTTGAGCGGCACGCTCGCGACCTGCCGGGAGAACTGCTTGGGATCCTGACGGGTGCTCTTCAGGGTCGGGCCCGGGCCGATGGCATTGACCCGGACGCGCGGAGCGAGCGCCAGCGCCATGGTCTGCGTCAGCGTCCACAAGCCGGCCTTCGAAAGCGTGTAGGTGGTGAAGTGCGGCGTCAGGTTCCACACGCGCTGGTCGATCATGTTGACGATGGCGCCCTCGGCGTCGTCCGGCAGATCGCGCGCCAGTGCCTGCGCCAGCACGAAGGGCGCGCGCAGGTTCGCCTCCATGTGGCGATCCCAGCTTTCGCGCGTGGCGTCGAGAGCCTCGTCGCGCGCGAATTCCGACGCGTTGTTGACCAGCACGCCCAGCGGACCGATCGCGCCGCGCGCCGCGTCGGCCAGCGCCGTCACGTCCGCCTCCCGGCCGAGATCGGCGGCGAGTGCCACGGCCTTGCCGCCGCCCGCGACGATTTTCGCGGCAAGCGCCTCGGCCTCCGCCCGGCTGTCCCGGTAATGGATCGCGACCGCGAAGCCGTCGGCGGCGAGCCCTTCGACAAGGGCCGCTCCGATGCGTTTCGCCCCGCCGGTGACGAGTGCAGCGCGCGGGATGGCGGCGGAGGGGTTCATCGCATCGATATGCCCGCTGCGCGCGAGGCACGCAACAGCGCGATACCCACGCCGCCCGGCAGGATCGCGGCGACCAGATAGGCCGCCACGTAGCTTTCCGTCAGCAGGACGATGGTCGTGTAGAGGCCCGGCACGATGGCGACGCCGCCGAATGTGAAAAGGCCCGTGGCACCGGTCGCTTCGCCGGCCTTGCCCGGTTCTGCGAGGCGCGCAACCTCGCCGAGGAAGACGCCGTTCCATGCCATCGCCGTGCCGCCGAAGAAGATCGCCGCGGCGACGAGCATCGGGTGGGACAGAGAGGCGGCACCGATGGCGACGGTCGCCGCGAAGCAGGCCATCGCCACGCCAAGTGCGGCGAGCACGACGTCGGGCCGGCCCGAGCGGTCGGCCACGAACCCCCACACGACGCGCCCGGTGGCACCGGCGGCCTGCGCGCAGGCGAGCACGGCGGCGGCACCGACGAGGTCGAGCGCCGTCTCGTGGAGCAGGAAGACGACCATGAAGCTTGCGAGCGAGCCCTGAAGCCCGGAATAGGCGAAGGACGCGAACGAGATGTTGCGCATCGCGCCCTGCCGCCAGACGCGCAGCAGCGGTTCGGCGAATTGGGCGCGCGGGGAAAACCGAACGACTTGGCCGCCGCCCGCGTCGAGGCGTCCGCCGAGTGGCGCCAGCGCCAAGGCGGCCCCGCCCAGCGCGCCGGCGACGCACAGGCATGCGCTGCGCCAGCCAAGGGCGAGCGCGAGATTCGGCAGGCTGATGGCCGCGACCATGAACCCGATGGGCACGCCCGTCTGCTTGACCGAGAAAACGATGTTCCGGTTGGTCGACGTCGTCGCCCGCGCAAGCACGGCCGAGGACGCCGGCGTCGTCGGGCCGAGGCTGAGGCCGCCGAAGATCGCGGCGAGAAAGGCCGCCGGCAGGAAGCCGGCGGCAAGGCACAGAGCCGCCGCAGCACCGAACGAAAGGCCCGCCTGCAGCGTTCGCAGCGCACCCCAGCGCGCGATGATCCCGCCCGACGCGACGCCCGAAAGCGCCGCGATCGCGTAGAGGATCGAGACGTAGTAGCCGACCGACGCGGCCGGCACGCCCATTTCGGCCGCCATCAGCGGCGCCAGAAGCGGGGCCGACAGGCTGGCGCCGCTGACGAGGATCTGGACCGCGAAGGTGACGCCGAGCGGCAGGAAGATGGGGTTCACTTGCGCGCGCCGCCACGCTGCGGGCGGCGCGCGCGACCCTTGCGCGAGTTGACCGCGCCGGCTGTCGAGCGCGGACGGGCCTTCGCGTCGGCCGGCATGAACGACACGCTTCCCGTGGCCGAGCCGGGAAGTTCCATTTCCATCGCTTCCAGCCGCTTGATCTCGTCGCGCAGGCGCGCGGCCTCCTCGAATTCGAGGTCGGCGGCCGCCTCGCGCATCCGGCCTTCGAGATCGGCGATGTGGCTGCGCAGGTTGTGGCCCACCAGATGCGGCGTGCCGTCGTCGCCCGTGCCCACGGTCACGCGGTCGCGCTCGTAGACCGAGCCGAGGATGTCGCCGATCTGCTTGCGCACCGATTCCGGCGTGATGCCGTGCTCGGCGTTGTAGGCCACCTGCTTGGTGCGGCGCCGGTCGGTCTCGGCCAGTGCCGCCTTCAGCGAATCGGTCATCGTGTCGGCGTAGAGGATCACGCGGCCGTCGACGTTGCGTGCCGCGCGTCCGATCGTCTGGATCAGCGACGTACGCGAGCGCAGGTAGCCTTCCTTGTCGGCGTCGAGGATGGCGACGAGCGCGCATTCGGGAATGTCGAGACCCTCGCGCAGCAGGTTGATGCCCACGAGCGCGTCGAACGCGCCCAGCCGCAGGTCGCGGATGATCTCGATGCGTTCGAGCGTCTCGACGTCGGAATGCATGTAACGCACGCGCACGCCGTTCTCGTGCAGGTATTCGGTCAGGTCCTCGGCCATGCGCTTGGTCAGCGTCGTGACGAGCGCGCGCATACCCTTCTTGGCGAGAATCTTCAGTTCGCCCAACAGGTCGTCGACCTGCTTTTCGGTGGGCCGGATCTCGCACGGCGGATCGACAAGGCCGGTGGGGCGGATGACCTGCTCGACGAACACGCCTTTCGTGCGTTCCAGTTCCCAGTTGCCCGGCGTGGCAGAGACAAAGACCGTTTGCCCGCGCATCTCGTCCCATTCCTCGAATTTGAGGGGGCGGTTGTCCATGCAGGACGGCAGGCGGAATCCGTATTCCGCCAGCGTCGATTTGCGCATGTAGTCGCCGCGGTACATGCCGCCGATCTGCGGGACCATCACGTGGCTTTCGTCGCAGATCAGGATCGCGTCCTTGGGCAGGTATTCGAACAGCGTGG
>JAYRKO010000291.1:0-4262 GCA_041905745.1 Tagaea sp.
TCGATCTACGTCGTGCGCCCCGGCGACACGCTCTACACGATCGCGCGACGCTCGGGCGTTCCCACGCGCGCGATCATCGACGCGAACCGTCTGAGCCCGCCCTACGCGCTGGAGAATGGCGCGCGGGTCACGATCCCGGCCGTCCGGACATACGAGGTTCGCTCCGGCGATACCGCCTCGCAGATCGCGCAGCGTTTCGGCGTGACGATGCGCGAACTCGTGCGCGTGAATGCGATCGAACCGCCCTACGTGATCCGCGTCGGTCAGCGGCTGGTCATCCCCGAAACCCACGCCGTGGCGCTCGCCAACCCGCCGCCGTCGTCGGCGACGGCACCCGCGATTTCGGCGGCGCCTGCGCAACGACTCCCGTCCGCGCCGCGGACCGGCGTTGAATCGTCGCCGTTGCCGGCGCCGGCCGCGCCCGAACCCGCCGCATCAGCGCGGCCATCCGCATCGGTCCAGCCGGATGCGCCTGCGGCAAAGCCCGAACCACCGCAAGCCGCGAGCGTACCTGTCCAGCCGGCAAATCCGCCTGCGACGCCGCCGGCTTCCGACGTCGTTCCGCGGGGCGGGGAAGGCCGCATGCAGTGGCCGGTGCGCGGCGTCATCGTTTCCGACTTCGGGCCGAAGGCCGGCGGCCTCCAGAACGACGGGATAAACATCGCGGCCCCGCGCGGGACCGCGTTCCGCGCGGCGGAGGGCGGGATCGTCATCTATGCAGGCAACGAGCTGCGCGGCTTCGGCAACCTGCTGCTGATCCGGCACGACGGCGGCGTCGTGACCGCCTATGCGCATGCCGACGAGCTGTCGGTGCAGCGCGGCGAACAGGTTCGCCGTGGCCAGACACTGGGGCGGGTCGGCTCCACGGGCAACGTGACGAGCCCGCAGCTCCATTTCGAAGTGCGCCGCGGCAATCGCGCGGTCAATCCGATGGATTATCTCGGTTCGCAGTCGAGCGCTGCGAACTGACGGCGTTCAGGCCGCGAGCTTCCGGTCGGCCTGCGCGGAATTCGTGCCCGCGCGCTCTTCGTCGAGGATGCGCTTCACCTCGGTCAGCACGAATTCGAGGGTGAGCGGCCGTTGTTCGCGGGAAGCGGATTTTGTGGACTTGATTTGCTCGGACATGACGGACCTCAAGCGGCTTTGGCGGGTTCGGCGACACCGGACATCATCGTGCCGGATACGGCGGCATAGGCGGCGATCCAGGCTTCGCGCATCGGCGCGTTGAAGGCCGGGCCGAAGCATTCCTCAAGCGTTTCGACGAGCGCGCTACCGACGGATTCGTAGTGCTTCGGTTCGACGCCGTAGCCGGTATGCCGTCGGCCGAGGTCGCGCAGCGCATCGAGGAGAGGGCCCATGTTGTCGAGCGCGCGCACGACGGTTGCCAGCGCCACGATCAGCTTTACGCCCTGGGCGCGCAGATCGCCGCGGAACATCGGGCGGAGCGACGGGTCGATGCGGAACAGGTTCTCGTAGAAGCGCGCGCTGACGGCTTCGTGGCTGGGGGCGATTTTGGCGAAGCTGTCGCGTACGAGCCGGATCTGCTGCGGGGTCATCCGAATCCTCCTCCTGAACGGAAGCGAGGACAAGCGTATGGCCGCTACGTATCTGTACGATTTCCGTAGGACGGTTCTATTGTTTCAATTGTTTCAGCGCGCGCCGTCCGCCTTCGACGGCACGAACATGTAGCCGGCACCCCGGACGGTCCGCAGCACTTCCGGCTTTGCCGGGTCGCGTTCGATCTTGCGCCGGAGCCGTGCAATGCGGATGTCGATGCTCCGGTCGAACGGCTCCCACCGCTTGTGATGCGCCAGTTCGAGCAGGCGGTCGCGATCCATCGGCCGGTTCGGATTGGCAGCGAAGGCCGACAGCAGATCGAACTCCATGCTCGTGATCGGCACGTCGTTCCCGGCCGCATCGACAAGGCGCCGGGCACCGAGGTCGAACACGCAAAGCCCCATCTGGATCTTCGTCGAAGGGCCTTGCGCGGTGTCCGTCGGCAGGGCGGGCTTCCGGCGCCGCAGGACGCTGCGCACGCGCGCAAGCAGCTCGCGCAGGTCGAAGGGTTTCGCGACATAGTCGTCTGCGCCGACTTCGAGCCCGACGATCCGATCGACCGTCGCGTCCGCTGCCGTCAGCATGACGATGCCGACGTCGCCCGTCTCCCGAAGCCACCGCGCGAGGCTGAGACCGTTTTCGCCCGGCATGTTGATGTCGAGAAGCACGAGATCGGGCAGGAAACTGGCGAGGCATGCGCGCGCCGCCGCTGCATCGGCCGCCGCTTCCACGGCGAAGCCTTGCGTGGCGAAATATTCCGCGAGCAGCTCGCGGATTCCCGCCTCGTCGTCGACGACAAGAATTCGTGTCGGATCGGACAAATGGACTCCCCGGACCGGACCGCGGCGATTAAAGCACGAGCCGGCCGGGGATTTGCAATCTCAGTCGAGACGCTTGCCGAGCTGACCGGCGAGATCCTGGACGAACTGCCACGCGACGCGGCCCGAGCGTGCGCCGCGCGTGACCGACCATTCGTTGGCGCGGGCGCGCAGATCCTCGACGGGAAGATCGAAACCGTAACGTTTCGCATACCCCTCGATCATCGCGAAGTATGTGTCCTGATCGGCGTTGTGGAAGCCGAGCCAGAGACCGAAGCGGTCCGAGAGCGAAACTTTTTCTTCGACCGCCTCGCCCGGATTGATTGCGGTCGACCGCTCGTTCTCGATCATGTCGCGCGCCATCAGGTGGCGACGGTTCGACGTGGCGTAGAACACGACGTTTTCCGGACGCCCCTCGATGCCACCGTCCAGCACGGCCTTGAGCGACTTGTAGGCCGCGTCCTGCCCGTCGAACGACAGGTCGTCGCAGAACACGATGATGCGCCGCTTGCCGCCACGGACATGGGCGAGGAGCCGGGGCAGGGACGGGATGTCTTCGCGGTGGATTTCCACCAAGGCCAGCGCCTTGGGACGAACGGCGTTGATCGCGGCGTGGACCGCCTTGACGAGCGACGACTTGCCGGTGCCGCGCGCGCCCCAAAGAAGGACGTTGTTGGCCGGCAGGCCGTCGGCGAAGCGCTGCGTATTGGCGTAGAGGATTTCGCGCTGGCGCTCGACACCGCGCAGCAGGTCGAGATCGACGCGGTTGACCTTCGCGACCGTCTCGAGGCGCTTGCCGTCGGCATTCCAGACGAACGCGTCGCCGGCATCGAGATCGGCCGAGATCGTCGCCGGTGGTGCGAGGCGGTCCAGCGCGTCGGCGATGCGGGTCAGAAGGGCTGCGAGCTTGGCGTCGTCCATGGCGAAGGAATCCGGTCGTGGAAATTATGGCGATCGGGAGGCGGCGCGAAGCTATCCCCCGGGGCCGCAAGTGGTCAATCCGAAAGGCAGATTCCGCTCCAAAGGGCCGTTGCAATTCGGGGCGGGCTGGCTATAGTCGCGCCCCGGCCCAAAATACCCCCCAGAAGACAGAAGACGGAGCCTTCCTCGATGTTCATTTCGCCCGCCTATGCCCAGACCGCCGGTGGTGGTGGTGCCGCCGACGTCCTGCCGCAGCTGATGCTGATGGGGGCGGTGTTCGTCGTCTTCTACTTCCTCCTGATCCGCCCGCAGCAGAAGAAGGTCAAGGAACACAAGGCGATGATCGACGCGCTGAAGCGCGGCGACCGCGTCGTCACCACGGGCGGGCTGATCGGCACGATCCAGCGCATCGTTTCGGACCGCGAGGCGGTGCTCGACGTGGGCGACGGCGTGCGGGTGCGCATCATGCGCGCGATGATCTCGGAGATCATGGCCAAGACCGAGCCGCTCGCGGCCGACGACAAGGCCGAAAAGGCCGAGAAGAAGACGCACGAAGGCCCGAACTACTGGCAGATGCTGGGCGTGCCGGAAGGTGCCGGCCAGGCCGAGGTCGACGCGGCGATCGGCGCCAAGGGCGGCGATGCGGCCCTCGCCGAAGCGGTCGACACGCTGAAGGACCCCGTCAAGCGCAAGCTCTACTCGCGCCTCGGCCATGCCGAGTACGTCGCAACGCTGAAGGACTGACGCGCGCTCCGCCGGGGCTCGCGCCGTACCCACGATGCTGTTTTTCGCGCGCTGGAAAGTCTGGTCCATTCTCGCCGTCTGTCTGGCGGGGGTCCTGCTGTCGCTGCCGAACGTGCTGCCGAAGACTTCGTCTTGGCCGTACGTGATGAATCTCGGCCTCGATCTGCGCGGCGGCTCGTACCTTCTGCTCGAGGTCGACATGCCGGCGGTCGTTCGCGAGCG
>JAYRKO010000292.1:0-4261 GCA_041905745.1 Tagaea sp.
AGCTTCAGCGTCGAGCCCTGCTCGATCTCGTGGATGGGCACCTCGCGGCCGAAATCGGTCTCGGCGAGCTTCAGCTTCAGGAACGTGGCGGTGAAGCCGGTCGCGTAGATCGGGCAGCGCAGCATCGGCCACAGGTACTGGACGGCACCCAGATGGTCCTCGTGCGCGTGGGTCAGCACCAGCCCGATCAGGTCGTCGCGGTTTTCCGCAATGAATGTCGGATCGGGCGTGATGACGTCCACGCCGCTCGCCGTGCCGTCGCCGAACGTGACGCCGAGATCGACCATCAGCCACTTGCCGCGATAGCGGTAGAGGTTGAGGTTCATCCCGATCTCGCCCGAACCGCCGAGCGGCAGGAAATACAGTCCGTCGTCGCGCCTGTTCATCAGTTCCGGTTCAGCGCGTGGATGTCCACGAGTCCCTTGAGTGTCAGATCGGGGTCGACATGCTGAACGAGCGGCGTGTGCTCGGCCACGATCGAGATGAGCCCGCCCGTGCCGATGAAGGTCGGCGCGCTCCCCAGCTCGTCCGCGATGCGCTTGCCGATCCCCTCGATCAGGCCCACATAACCCCAGAAGATGCCCGACTGCATCGCACCGATCGTGTTGGTGCCCACGACCTTGCCGGGCCGTCGGATCTCGATGCGCGGCAGCTTTGCGGCTCCCATGTAGAGCGCCTCGAAGGCGAGATTGATGCCGGGACTGATCGTGCCGCCGCAGTAGTTCCCGTCCGCATCCAGCACGTCGAACGTCGTCGCCGTGCCGAGGTCGATGACCACGCCCGGCATCTTGTAGCGCGTTCGCGCGCCGACGGCGTTGGCGATGCGATCGGCACCCGCCTCTTCCGGCCGGTCGATCTTGATCTCGATGCCGTAGCGCACGCCCTTTTCGCCGACGATGACCGGCTCCGCCTTCGCGTACCGGCGGCAGAAGTCGCGCAGGTTGAACATCGCCTGCGGCACCACGTTCGAGACGACCACGCCGTCGATCTGCGCGAGCGTCATGCCCTGCAGCGCCATCAGGTGGGTGAGCCACACCGCGTATTCGTCGGCCGTGCGCTTGGGGTCGGTCGAGATGCGCCACGAGGCGCGCTTCTCGCGCCCCTCGAAGGCGCCGAAAACGGTGTTGGTGTTGTTCGAGTTGATGACGAGCAGCATCGTCTTCTTCACATTCCCGGCAGATGGACGTCGCCGGCCGCGATGGTACGCCGTCCGTCGGCCGTGTCGAGCAGCAAGGCGCCCGACGCGTCGAGATCGGCGAAGGTGCCGGCCAGCGTCTGGTTCGGCAGGCGCACCTCGATGCGCTCGCCCAGCCCCGCGGCATGCGCGATCCACGCCTCGCGCACGGGCGCGAATCCGGCGTCGAGCCAGCGGTTCGTCCAGATCATGAAATGCCGTGCGAAGCCTTCCAGCGCCTCGCCCGCATCGACCGTCTCGCCGGTCTCGGTGCGCAGGTCGGTCGCCGGGATACGGGCATTTTCCGGGTGCGCGACGAGATTGACGCCGAGCCCCAGGATCATGAAGTCGAGCCGGTCGCCCTGCCCTTCGGCCTCGATCAGGATGCCCGCCGCCTTGCGGGGCCCGAGCAGGATGTCGTTGGGCCATTTGAAGCGCAGCGGCATCAGCGGGGGCACGTGCAGGCCGATCATGCCGGCCGCCCCCAGGGCGGCCACGAAGGCGAGCTGCACCGCCTCGCGCGGCGGGCAGTCGGGACGCAGCACCAATGACGTGTAGAGATTTCCCGGCGGCGAGGTCCATTCGCGGCCCTGCCGGCCGCGCCCGGCCGTCTGCGCGCGGGCCCACACGATGGTGCCGTCCTCGGCCCCGGCCAGCGCCAGCCGACGCGCCTCGTCGTTCGTGGACCCCACTTCGTCGAGGGCAACGAGCCGGTAAGCCGGCGGAAGTCGGGGGGACTCCGCCGTCGCGGTCATCCGGCGAAAAGGGCCGCCGCCGCGGCACCGGCCGCGTTCACCAGCGGTGCCGGCCACACGAAGAACAGCAGCGTGAAGGCGCTGCCCGCCGCGAGCACGAGCGCCGGCCCGGTCTCGAGCTTGCGGTCGAAGCCCGTCGCGGCCTCGTCGAAATACATGACCTTGACGATGCGCAGGTAATAGAACGCGCTCACGACCGAAGCGAGCACGCCGATGACGGCAAGCGCGTAGAGACCGGCCGAAACGGCCGCAAGGAACACGTACATCTTGCCGAAGAAGCCGGCGAGCGGCGGGATGCCGGCCATCGAGAACATCGCGATGGCGAGTGCCGCCGCGAGCGCCGGCTGCGTGCGCGCGAGCCCGGCGAGATCGGCGATCGTCTCGACCATCTTGCCGTCGCGCTTCATGCACAGGATCGCCGCGAAGGCCGCAAGGTTCATCGCGAGATAGATCGACATGTAGACGAGCACGCCCAGCACGCCCGCCTCGTCGCCCGAGGCGAGTCCGACCAGCGCGTAGCCGACGTGGCCGATCGAGCTGTAGGCCATCAGCCGCTTGATGTTGGTCTGCGCGATGGCCGCGAAGGAGCCGATCGCCATCGACGCGATGGCAAGGAACACGACGATCTGCTGCCAGTCGTGGACGAGCGGGCCGAACGGACCGACCATCACGCGGGCGAGCAGCGCCACCGCCGCCATCTTGGGCGCGGCCGCGAAGAACGCCGTCACCGGCGTGGGCGCGCCTTCGTAGACGTCGGGCGTCCACATGTGGAACGGCGCGGCCGAGACCTTGAAGGCGAGTGCGGCGGACACGAACACGATGCCGAAAATGACGCCGACGGGCGTGGCGCCCGCCTGATCGATCATCGAGGCGGCGAGCACGTCGAAATTCGTCGTGCCGGCGAAGCCGTAGATGAGCGAGGCGCCGTAGAGCAGCAGACCCGAGGACAGCGCACCGAGGACGAAATACTTGAGGCCCGCCTCCGTCGCGCGAATGGAATCCCGCCGGATGGCGGCGAGCACGTAGAGCGACAGGCTTTGCAGCTCGAGGCCCATATAGAGCGTGATGAGGTCGTTGGCCGACACCATTACCGACATGCCCAGCGCCGCGAAAACCATCAGCACGGGGTATTCGATGCGCGCGAACCCTTCGCGCTCGTTGAACTCGATCCCCATCAGGATTGCCGCGGCGGTGGCAAGGAAGCACAGCGCCTTGGCATAGGCGGCGTAGCCGTCGGCCACGATCAGGCCCGAGAACGCGACCGCGCGCGAACCGTCGGCCGGAGCCGCCGACAGGAATGCCGCGACGACGAGAGCGGCGATCGCCAGCCACGAGATCGCGCGCACGCGCTTCTCGCCGCCGAAGGCGCCGACCATCAGCAGGAACAGCCCGGTACAGGCGAGGAAGATCTCGGGACGGGCGAGGCCGGGAAGGAAGTCGTTCATCGGGCGGTCTCCGGCACCTGCGCGGTCTTCGATCCGGCGGTCGGGGTGTTGGCGTGGTTGTGATGGCTGGCCGCACGCTCGGACTCGTAGCGTTCGACGATCGCCTGCACGGACGGGCCGATCATGTCGAGCACCGGCTTGGGCTGCACGCCCAGCCAGATCGTCGCGATGACCAGCGGCGCGAACACGACCTTCTCGCGCCAGTCGAGGTCGAGCATGGTCTTGAGGTCTTCGCGCACCAGCTTGCCGAACACGACCCGGCGGTAAAGATAGAGCATGTAGGCGGCCCCCAGGATCACGCCGGTGGCGGCCAGTGCCGCCGCCCAGCTCGACGTCTGGAAGGCGCCCGCAAGCACGAGGAATTCGCCCACGAACCCGGACGTGCCGGGCAGCCCGACCGAGGCCATCGTGAACACCATGAACACGACGGCATAGGCCGGCATGCGGTGCACGAGGCCGCCGTAGCGCGCGATCTCGCGCGTGTGCAGGCGGTCGTAGACGACGCCCACGCACAAGAACAGCGCGCCCGAGACGACGCCGTGCGAGATCATCTGGAACATGGCGCCTTCGACGCCCTGCCGCGTGCCCGCGAAGATGCCCATCGTCACGAAGCCCATGTGCGCGACCGAGGAGTACGCGATGAGTTTCTTCATGTCCTCCTGCACCAGCGCCACGAGCGAGGTGTAGATGACGGCAACGATCGACATCGCGAAGACGAGCGGCGTGAAATACTCGCTCGCCTCGGGGAACATCGGCACCGAGAAGCGCACGAGACCGTACCCGCCCATCTTCAAGAGCACGCCCGCGAGGATGACGGAACCGGCCGTCGGCGCCTCGACGTGGGCGTCGGGCAGCCAGGTGTGGACCGGCCACATCGGCACCTTGAC
>JAYRKO010000293.1:0-4253 GCA_041905745.1 Tagaea sp.
GCATTCCGCCGATGGTGGCGGGGGCCGCGCGCATCCGCGTGACGTTCTCGGTCGACGCCGACGGGCTGCTCTCCGTCGCCGCGCGCGAGGCGACGACGGGGCGCGAGGCGCGCGTCGAGGTGAAGCCCTCCTATGGCCTCACCGAGGACGAGATGGCCGCGATGCTGCGCGCGTCGATCGACAACGCGGCCGACGACATGGAACGCCGCCTGCTGACCGAGGCCCGCGTCGAGGCCCGCCGCGCCATCAACGCGCTGCAGGCGGCCCTTGCCGTCGACGCCGACCTGCTGTCGGCCGACGAGCGCGCGGCGATCGACGCAACGGTCGAAGCGGTCGAACGTGCCATTTCGGGCAGCGAGCGCCACGCGATCCAGGGTGCCGCCGAGGAACTGGAGCATCGCACGAAGATTTTCGCCGAAAGGCGCATGGACCGCGGCATCCGCAAGGCGCTTGCGGGCCGCAACGTCGCCGAAATCGGCGGCTGAGACGAAACGAAGGACGAAAAGAGAGAACGAGATGCCGAAGATCACTTTCCAGCTGCCCGACGGCTCCAAGAAGGAAGTCGACGCGCCGGTGGGCCTGTCGGTGCTGGAGATCGCGCACCGCAACGACATTCCCCTCGAAGGGGCGTGCGAAGGTTCGCTCGCCTGTTCGACGTGCCACGTCGTCGTGGACAAGGACGACTACGAGCGCCTGCCCGAGGCGACCGAAGACGAGGAAGACATGCTCGACCTCGCCTTCGGCCTGACGCACACCTCGCGGCTGGGCTGCCAGATCACGATGACCGACGAGCTCGACGGGTTGAAGGTGTCGCTGCCGGCGGCCACGCGCAACATGATGGTCGACAAGGCCTAGGCATGAAGAAGCTGCGCTGGACCGACGTGGCCGACATCGCCATCGAGCTCGAGGAGGCGCATCCCGACGTCGACGTCGCGAACTTGCGCTTTACCGACTTGTGGAAGTGGGTCCAGGCGCTGCCCGGTTTCGAGGACGATCCGCAGAAATCGAACGAGAAGATCCTCGAGGCGATCCAGATGGCCTGGCTCGACGAGCGCGCATGAGCGTCGAGCTCTGGGCCAAGGGCGGGCTGTTCGACCGGCTGCACGATTCCTGCCGGCCGTCGTGGGACGCCTATGTCGACCATGCGTTCGTGCGCAAGCTGGCGGACGCGAGCCTGCCGCTCGCCGCGTTCCGCCACTATCTGGGGCAGGACTACGTCTTCCTGATGCACTACGCGCGCGCGTGGGCGCTGGCGGTCTACAAGTCGTCGACGCTGGCCGAAATGCGCAAGGCGACCGCCAGCGTCAAGGCGATCGTCGAGCGCGAGACCGGCATGCATGTCGAATACTGCAAGGGCTGGGGCCTTAGCGAAGCGCAGATGGAAGCGCTGCCCGAGGACCGCGCGACGATGGCCTATACGCGCTACGTGCTGGAGAAGGGCTTGCAGGGCGACTTGCTCGACCTTCTCGTGGCCTTGGCGCCGTGCGCGCTGGGCTACGCGCTGATCGGCCAGCGCATGATGGCGGGCGGCGCTGCACTCGAAGGCAATCCGTACCGCAAATGGATCGACACCTACGGCAGCGACGATTTCGCGCGCACCGCGCGTGCGAGCGCCGACGAGGTCGACCGGCTGTGGGCCGTGCGCGCCAACGGCGGACGGTTCGACGAGTTGGCCAAGAATTTCGAGCAGGCCTGCCGCCTCGAGGCGGCATTCTGGCAGATGGGTCTCGACGCGTCGTGACCCCGATTTCCGACATGGACGTCGCCGCGGGGGCCCGCGTCGTCGTCGCCATGTCGGGCGGCGTCGACTCTTCGGTGACCGCGGCCTTGCTGAAGGAAGCGGGTTACGACGTCGTCGGCGTGACGCTGCAGCTCTACGACCACGGGGCGGCCGCCGCGCGCAAGGGTGCGTGCTGCGCCGGGCAGGACATCCACGACGCGCGCAACGTCGCCGACCGGATCGGCATCCCCCATTACGTGCTCGACTACGAAAGCCGCTTCCGCCAGTCGGTCATCGACGATTTCGCGGACGGTTATGCGCGCGGCGAAACGCCGATCCCGTGCGTCCAGTGCAACCGCACCGTCAAGTTCCGCGACTTGCTGGCGGGCGCGCGCGACCTCGGTGCGGCCGCACTTGCGACGGGCCATTACGCGCGCCGCGTGGGCGCGCCCGGCGGTGCCGAACTGCACGCCGCCGCCGACCCGTCGCGCGACCAGAGCTATTTCCTGTTCGCGACGACGCAAGACCAACTCGACTATCTGCGCTTCCCGCTGGGCGGCATGCCCAAGAGCGACGTGCGCGCGCACGCAGAACGCCTGTCGTTGCCCGTCGCGGCGAAGCCCGACAGCCAGGACATCTGCTTCGTGCCCGACGGACGCTACCGCGACATCGTCGCGACGCTGCGGCCGGAGGCGGCCGTGCCCGGCGACATCGTCGACGAGGCCGGCACGGTGTTGGGCCGGCACGACGGCACGATCGGTTTCACGGTCGGCCAGCGCCGCGGCCTCAATATCGGCGCGCGCGACGCGGCGGCCGAGCCGCTCTACGTGCTGCGCGTGGAGCCGGAGGCCGCGCGCGTCGTCGTCGGACCGAAATCGTCGCTGGCCGGCCGGACGGTCCGGCTGCGCGAGGCGAACTGGCTGGGGTCGAGTGCGGCCGAAGGCCGTGCGGCTGCGCGCATCCGCTCGACGACGGCGGCGAAGCCCGCCTCCTATGCGCGCGCGGGCGACGGCGCGGAAGTGACGCTCGACGAGCCGGAATACGGCATCGCGGCGGGTCAGGCCTGCGTGCTCTACGACGGCAGCCGCGTGCTGGGCGGCGGCTGGATCCGGCGCGGCTGAGCCGCTAGCGCCCCAGCAGCAGGCGCGGCAGCCACAGCGTCAGCTCGGGGATGTACGTCACGAGCGCCAGCACGATCAGCATCGGGATGTAGAAGATCATGATGGAGCGCGAAACCGCCTCCATCGACACCTTGCCGATCGCGCAGCCCACCGCCAGCGTCGGCCCCACGGGCGGCGTCAGCAGCCCGATGCCGAGATTGAAGATCATGATGATCCCAAAATGCACGGGATCGACGCCGAATTTCGCGATGACCGGCAGGAAGATCGGCGTGCAGATCAGCAGCATCGGCGCCAGGTCCATGAACGTGCCGAGGACCAGCAGCAGCACGTTCACGAGGAAGAGGAACGTGTATTTGTCGCTCGACACGGCGAGGAAGAATTCGGCCACCTGTGCCGGGATGCGCATCAGCGTCATCATGTAGGCGAAGGAGACCGAGAAGCCGATCATGATCATGACCATGCCGACGGTGCGTACGACGCGCCCGATCAGATGCGGCAGCTCGCGCACCTTGTAGTCGCGATAGACGAAGACGGTCACGAGGAACGCCCAAACGCAGGCGATGGCCGCACTCTCCGTCGGCGTGAAGATGCCCGACAGGATGCCGCCCAGGATGATGAAGACGGTCACGAGGCCCCAGATCGCGTCGTAGGCGATCTTGCCGGCCTCGCGCAGCGTCACGACCTCGCCCTTGGGGAAGTTGTCGCGGTGCGCGATGTAGAGGCAGAGTCCCATCAGTGCCGCACCCAGCAGCACGCCCGGGATGATGCCCCCGATGAACATGTGGGCGACCGAGATCGACCCGCCGCCGGCGAGCGAATAGATCACCATGTTGTGGGACGGCGGGATCAGCAGCGGCTGCAGCGAGCCCGAGATCGTGACGTTGACCGCGAAAAGCCGCGGATAGCCCGCGCGGATCATCTGCGGGATCATCACCGAACCGATCGAGGCGGTATCGGCGACCGAGGAACCGGAGATGCAGCCGAACATCGTGGACGCGAGGATGTTCACGAGCGCCAGTCCACCGCGGATGAACCCGACGAACACCTTGGCGAGATTGACGATGCGCGCCGCCATGCCGCCTTCGGCCATGATCGCGCCGGCGAGGATGAAGAAGGGGATCGCGAGGAGCGGGAAGTCGTCCATGCCGTCGGACGTCTTCAGCGCGATCGCTTCGAGCGGGATGCCCATCCAGAGTGCCGCGACGATCGCCGAGATGCCGAGCGAATAGGCCACCGGCATGCCCATCAGGCAGAACACGGTG
Source organism: Tagaea sp. (assembly GCA_041905745.1). GTDB lineage: Bacteria > Pseudomonadota > Alphaproteobacteria > CACIAM-22H2 > CACIAM-22H2 > Tagaea. Next base: position 4,104 of record JAYRKO010000293.1, read on the forward strand.
AACGAGCCGAGGAGGACGAGGAGATCCATCTGTGCCGCCGCTATTCGCTGGAGAGCGTTTCGTTGACGTCGATCTCGGCGGGCGGCGGGAAGAACTCGCCCTTGAGGAAGCGTTCGACGATGAAGAGGGCCGTAACCGCGCCCGCCACGG
>JAYRKO010000294.1:0-4245 GCA_041905745.1 Tagaea sp.
AACCTCGCGCAGTTCCCGATGGTGATGGGCGCCATCGTGCCGGTCGTCAATCTCGACGGCGTCAAGCCGGGCGAACTCGTCCTCGACGGCGCCACGATCGCGAAGCTCTACCTGGGCGAGATCAAGAAGTGGGACGACGCCGCGATCGCCAAGCTCAATCCGGGCGTCAAGCTGCCTTCGACGGCGGTGGCGCTCGTCTACCGCTCCGACGGGTCGGGCACGACGTACAACTTCACCTACTACCTCTCCGACGTCAGCGCGGATTGGAAGGCGAAGGTCGGCACGAACACGGCCGTGCAGTGGCCGGCGGGCATCGGCGCCAAGGGCAACGAAGGCGTGTCGGTCAACGTCGCGCAGACGAAGGGCGCGCTCGGCTACGTCGAATACGCCTACGCCAAGCAGAACAACCTGACCTTCGCGCGCATGATCAACAAGGCGGGCAAGATCGTGCTGCCGGGCACGGCGTCGATCCAGGCGGCCGCCGCCAGCGCCGACTGGCATTCGCAGCCGGGCTACGGCGTCATCCTCGCCAACCAGCCGGGCGAGGGCTCGTGGCCGATGACGGCGGCGACGTGGATCCTCGTCTACAAGAACCCCTCGGACGTGAACGCGGTGCGCGAAGCGCTGAAGTTCTTCTCGTGGGCCTATTCGAAGGGCCCGAAGATGGCCGACGAGCTCGACTACGTGTCGATGCCCGCCGCGGTGACGGCCGACGTGCACAAGATGTGGGTGACTGACATCAAGGACGCCAACGGCCGTCCGGTCTTCGCGCTCACCAACTGAAACCGGCGTAACGGCCCGTCGTCCGCACGGGGGCGGACGACGGGCCGACTTCCACAAGCGAAACGGCGAGGAAGCGAACTTGTCCCAGACGCTGGCCGATCCGACGATGGTTTCGGGCCGTGACCGCCGTCCCGATGCGCGGGCGGCGCGGCTTCGGCGCCTGCGCCGCGGCGATGCGGCCTTCCGCATCGCCACGCGCGGCGCGGCACTCGGCGTGCTGGCGCTGCTGGGCGGCGTCATCCTGTCGCTCGTCGTCGGCGCGGCCCCGGCATTGCGCGAATTCGGCCCCGGCTTCGTGGCGGCCGAGGTGTGGAACCCGGTCACCGAGCAGTTCGGGGCGCTCGCCCCCATTCACGGCACGCTCGTCACGTCCGCCATCGCGATGCTGATCGCGGTTCCGGTCGGCGTGATGATCGCCTTCTTCCTGACCGAGCTTTGCCCGATGGCGCTGCGCAACCCCATCGGCATGGCGATCGAACTTCTCGCGGGCGTGCCAAGCATCATCTACGGCATCTGGGGACTTTTCGTCTTCGCGCCGTTCCTCCAGAAGTACGTCCAGCCCTTCCTGATCGCGGCGTTCGAGGACGTTCCCTTGCTGTCGACGGTCTTCGCCGGTCCGCCCTACGGCATCGGCGTTTTGACCGCGGGGCTCATCCTCGCGATCATGGTGCTGCCCTTCGTGACCGCGATTTCGCGCGACGTGTTCGATTCGGTGCCGCCGGTCGTCAAGGAGGCCGCCTACGGTCTCGGCTGCACGAAGTGGGAAGTCTTCAAGTCGGTGATCCTGCCCTTCACGCGCGTGGGCGTCCTCGGCGGCGTCATGCTGGGGCTGGGCCGCGCGCTCGGCGAGACGATGGCCGTCACGTTCGTGATCGGCAACGCACACCGCATTTCCGGCTCGATTCTGGCGCCGGGTACGACGATCTCGGCCTCCATCGCCAACGAATTCACCGAAGCGGTGGGCGATGTCTATACCGCCTCGCTGATCGCGCTCGGCCTGATCCTTTTCGTCATCACGTTCGTCGTCCTCGCGGCCGCGCGCTTCATGCTCGCGCGGCTCGAAAGCAGGGGAAAGTAGGTCGATGGCCGGCTCGATCGCCAATTCGGCGCTCTACCGCGCGCGCGCGCGCCGCAACCGGATCGCGGTGGGGTTCGCCTACGCCGCGGCGGCTTTCGGCGTCGGCTGGATCGCGGTCATCCTTGCCGTCCTGCTCTACAAGGGGCTCGGCGGCCTGTCGCCGGCGGTCTTCCTCGAGATGACGCCGCCGCCGGGCGCTTCGGGCGGGCTTCTCAACGCGATCGCCGGCAGCGCGGCGATGACGGCGCTCGCGATCCTGATCGGCACGCCGGTCGGCGTCCTCGCGGGCACGTATCTCAGCGAATTCGGCAAGCACGACCGCGTCGCCGCCGTCGTGCGCTTCGTCAACGACATCCTGCTGAGCGCGCCGTCGGTCGTGGTCGGCCTCTTCGTCTACGAAATCATGGTCGCCCCGATGGGGCACTTCTCGGGCTACGCCGGCGCGATGGCACTGGCGGTGATCGTGATCCCGGTCGTCGTGCGCACGACCGAGGACATGCTGAACCTCGTCCCCGACACGATGCGCGAGGCGGCCGCTTCGATCGGCCTGCCGCGCGCGCACATGATCGTCCACATCGCCTATCGCGCGGCGCGCGCGGGCATCGTCACGGGCATCCTGCTGGCGATCGCGCGCATCAGCGGCGAGACTGCGCCGCTGCTCTTCACCGCGCTGAACAACCAGTTCTGGACCACGAACATGAACGGGCCGATGCCGAGCCTGCCGGTGGTCATCTTCCAGTTCGCGCTGTCGCCCTATGCCGAGTGGCAGAAGCTCGCCTGGACGGGCGCCCTCATCATCACCGTGACCGTTCTCGGGCTGAGCGTCGTCGCTCGATCCCTTGCGAAAAGAAGGTAGCCATGAACGCGAGCCTCCAGAACGTGCATATCGCGGTGAACGCGCCGGGCCGGCCCGTCGACGCACCCGAAGCGCTCGAGGAAAAGATCTCGATCCGGAATCTCGACTTCTTCTACGGCGATTCGCGCGCGCTCAAGAAGGTCGGCCTGCCGCTCTACGCCCGGAAGGCGACCGCCTTCATCGGGCCGTCGGGTTGCGGCAAGTCGACCCTGCTGCGCGTCCTCAACCGCATGTACGATCTCTACCCCGGCCAGCGCGCGACGGGCGAAGTGCTGCTCGACGGCGAAAACCTGCTTTCCCCGGGTGTCGACATCAATCTTCTGCGCGCGCGCGTGGGCATGGTGTTCCAGAAGCCCACGCCATTCCCGATGTCGATCTACGAGAATGTCGCTTTCGGTATCCGGCTGTACGAAAATCTGCCGAAGAGCGAACTGGACGACCGCGTGGAGATCGCGCTGCGGCGCGCGGCCCTGTGGGAAGAGGTGAAGGACAAACTCGCCGCGGCCGGTCAGGCGCTGTCGGGCGGCCAGCAGCAGCGGCTGTGCATCGCGCGCACGGTCGCCGTCCGGCCAGAGGTCATCCTCTTCGACGAGCCTTGCTCCGCGCTCGACCCGATCTCGACCGCCAAGATCGAGGAACTGATCGACGAGCTGAAGCGCGACTACACGATCGTCATCGTCACGCACAACATGCAGCAGGCGGCGCGCGTGTCGGATTTCACGACCTTCATGTATCTGGGCGAGGTCGTCGAGTTCGGTTCGACGGCATCGATGTTCACCGCGCCCGTCGACAAACGCACGCAAGACTACATCACCGGTCGCTTCGGCTGAGGAGCAACGCAATGGCCAACGAACACATCGTCAAGTCGTTCGACGACGAGCTGAAGCGCCTCACCAACCTGATCGCCCGCATGGGCGGCATGGTCGAGACGCAGATCGCGACGGCGATCCAGGCCGTGGTCAAGCGCGACGCCGACCTCGCCGTGAGCGTGGTGCAGGCCGACGTCCGGGTGGACGAGCTGGAGCGCGAGATCGACGATCAGGTCCTGCGGGTGATGGCGCTGCGCCAGCCGGTCGCCAGCGATCTTCGCCTCGTCCTCGGCGCGCTTCGCATCGGCGCCGACCTGGAGCGTGCGGCCGACTACGCCAAGAACGTCGCCAAGCGCGCCAGCGTGCTGGCGCAGGTGCCGCCGCTGCGGCCCGTCCATTCGATTCCCCGCATGGGAGCCATGGTTCGCGAGATGCTGAAGGACGTGCTCGACGCCTTCGCCGCGCACGACGTGCAGAAGGCCGTGTCGGTCTGGAACCGCGACGAGGAACTCGACGAGATGTACGCCTCGCTGTTCCGCGAGCTGCTGACGTATATGATGGAGGACCCGCGGAACATCTCGGGCTCCACCCACCTGCTTTTCATCGCCAAGAACATCGAGCGCATCGGCGACCATACGACGAACATCGCGGAGACGATCCATTTCCTGGTGAAGGGTCAGCCGCTGCGCGAACTGCGGCCTAAGGGCGACGTGTCGAGT
>JAYRKO010000295.1:0-4222 GCA_041905745.1 Tagaea sp.
TTCCCCAGATAGACCAGTTCGCGTTCGCCGCGCGGCGGCAGGAACTGGCGCGAGAAGATCTCGCCGGTTTCGGGCGTGCGGGAAAGACCGTAACCCGAAACCACGATGCCGATCGAGCGCTTCAGGCGCTCGTCCTTGACGTCGCCCGCCCCGATCTCCTTCGCTTCGGGCGAGAGCATCAGCTTCTCGTAGGCGAACTTGAGCCGGCGCTGCTCGACGCCGCGGTCGACGAGCGCATCGAACTTCATGACCGAATTCATCGCGCCCGCGATGTCCTTGCCCACGTCGATCGTGGCCTGGCTGACCGCGCGCACGAGGCCGGCGACCGCCTTCGGGTTTTCCTTGATCAGCTTCTGCGAGACCATCATGCCGTTCGAATAGAGGTCCATGCCGTATTCGCCGAACGGGAACCACGTGTAGTCCTTGTCCGGATCCTGACCGAGGCCCACGAGATTGAAGTAGCTCGTGATGTTGAAGACCATCGCGGCGTCCATGTGGCCCTGGATCAGCAGCGGTTCCTGCAGGTTGGGCGCCATGTTGGTGAACTTGATCTTCGCGAGGTCGAGCTTGTTGAGGTTTGCGAAGACCGGCATCAGGCGCGTGGTCGGCGTGCCTTGCGCGCCGCCCAGCGTCTTGCCCTCGAAATCCTTGATCGTCTTGATGCCCGAAGCGTTGCGCGCGACCACCGCGAAGGGCGGCTGGTTCCACATCTGGAACACCATGATCGGCTGCTGGCCGGGGTTCGAGGCCGCGTTCTGGATGATCGCGTTGATGTCGCCGAAGCCCGCGTCGTAGGCCCCGCCCATGATGCGGGTGATCGTGGCGCCCGAGCCTTCGCCCTGGTCGATGACGACGTTGAGGCCTTCGCGCGCGAAATAGCCCTTGTCGCGGGCGACGAAGAAGGCGGCGTCCGAGCCTTGCGTCTTCCAGCCCAGCGTGAACTTGATCGTGGTGGGGGTCTGGGCGGCGGCGGTTCCGATCGTGGCGCCCAGCGCGCCGGCGAGCGCGAGAGCCCGGAAGGTCTTCAGCATGGCCCGTTTCTCCTTCTGTTGGGGGAGGGTCAAGCGGGGCCAGCACTTCAATATCCGTGCCATGGGGGCGGTTGACGGGCCGCCCGGCCTCCTCTAAAAACGGTGCCATGTTCCGTCGGCTCGACACGCTTCGACTTATCTGAACCGCTGCCGCCTTCCTTCCGGAAGGCGCCTCAGCGGTCGGTCGTTCGCGTCGTCCCCTTCACCAGCCCGGAACCTGCCCCATGAACCCGATCCGTCCCGCCCCGCTGCCGGGGTTTTCGCGACTTAGCGCCGCGCGCCGCTGACCGGCGCGCGACCGTCGCCTTCCAAGACCCCATTCCAGCGGAGCCCCGCAAATGAACGTCCAGAAATACCGCGCCTTCCCGCCCATCGACCTGCCCGACCGCAAGTGGCCCTCGTGCCAGATCACCAAGGCGCCGATGTGGTGCTCGGTCGACCTGCGCGACGGCAACCAGGCCCTCGTCGAGCCGATGGGGCCCGAGCGCAAGCGGCGCATGTTCGACCTGCTCGTGCGCCTGGGCTTCAAGGAGATCGAGGTGGGCTTCCCCGCCGCCTCGCAGACCGATTTCGACTTCGTGCGCTCGATCATCGAGGAAGGTGCCATCCCGGCCGACGTGACGATCCAGGTGCTGACGCAGGCGCGCGACGAACTGATCGAGCGCACTTTCGAGGCGATCAAGGGTTCGAAGCGCGCGGTCGTCCATCTCTACAACTCGACCTCGACCACTCAGCGCCGCGTCGTGTTCGGGCTCGACAGGCCGGGCATCGTCGACATCGCGGTCAAGGGTACGAAGACGGTCAAGCGACTGGTCCCGACCGCGAAGGGCACCGAAATCGTCTTCCAGTACAGCCCCGAGAGCTTCACCCAGACCGAGCTCGATTTCGCCAAGCAGATCTGCGAGGCGGTAATGGACGAGTGGGGCCCGACGAAGGCGAACCCCATGATCTTCAACCTGCCCGCCACGGTCGAGGCGGCCACGCCCAACATCTACGCCGACCAGATCGAGTGGTTCGGGCGCAACGTCAAGAACCGCGACACGTGGATCCTGTCGGTCCATCCGCACAACGACCGCGGCACGGGCGTGGCGGCGGCCGAGCTCGCGGTGATGGCGGGCGCGCAGCGCATCGAAGGCACGCTCTTCGGCAACGGCGAGCGCACCGGCAACGTCGACGTCGTGACGCTGGCGCTCAACCTGTTCAGCCAGGGCGTCGACCCGAAGCTCGACATGTCCAACGTGCGCGAGATCGTGCAGACGGTCGAATACTGCAACCAGTTGCCCGTCCATCCGCGCCATCCCTACGGCGGCGAACTGGTGTTCACGGCCTTCTCCGGCTCGCATCAGGACGCGATCAAGAAGGGCTTCGCCGCGCAGCAGAAGTCCAACACCGGCGTGTGGGACGTGCCCTACCTGCCCATCGATCCGCAGGATATCGGGCGCAGCTACGAAGCGGTCATCCGCGTGAACTCGCAGTCGGGCAAGGGCGGCATCGCCTACCTGCTGGAGACGGACTACGGCCTCGAACTGCCGCGCCGTCTGCAGATCGAGTTCGCCGCCGCCGTCCAGCGCGTGGCCGACCAGTCGGGCAAGGAACTCTCGGCCAAGGACATCTACGAAACGTTCAACGCCGAATACCTCGCCGCCGGCAAGTTCGCCTTCGTCGAGCACACGACGCTGCCCACCGGCAAGTCGGGCGCCGAGCGGCGCATCGAGGCGCGCGTGAAGATCGACGGCAAGGACGCCAAGCTCGAAGGCGAAGGCAACGGGCCGATCGCGGCCTATGTCGACGCGCTCGCCAAGGCGGGCGTGTCGGTCGACGTCGTCGACTATCGCGAGCACGCGATCAAGGGCAACCAGGGCGCCAAGGCGCAGGCGGCGGCCTATGTCGAGGCGACCGTCGACGGACGCACGCTCTTCGGCGTGGGCATCGACGCCAACATCGTCGCGGCCTCGCTCAAGGCCGTGACGTCGGCGGTCAATCGCGCGAAGAAATAGGCTAGCGGGCGGCGACGCGCGCCGGGGCGGCACCGCCCCCGGTGCGCGCGTCGGTCAGCCGCTTGAGGCGGCCTTCGGTCACCATCTTCTCGAGCACCGAGAAGACCTGCATGGTGGGCGCCCCGGTCGCATCGGCGATCTGGCCCAGCGAAAACGTGCCCTTGCCCTTGACCGCGGCGCGGATCACGGGTTCGGCCTGATCGACCGTCATCGGGGCTCTGGGCGGGGCTGCCATGCGGGGCAAGTCTGCCCAAATCCGGGCCCCGAACCAAGCAAGTTGCAAGGGGTTGCCCGTTGTGGCATCAAGCGCGCGGTTTCGGCTTTGGGTACGCTGCCTTAGCTCAGTGGTAGAGCGCGTCCTTGGTAAGGACGAGGTCCGGAGTTCAATCCTCCGAGGCAGCACCATCCGCCCCGCCCGATAGCCCCCGCCCCAATGCCCCGACCGGCGCCCGCGCACCCGCAACAGGAGGCGGCACTGGCCCGCATCGAACCCGACGACCGCCTTGTGGTCCTCGCCCGCGCGCTCGACGCGCCGACGCCCGAAGCGCACGCCGCACTCGCGGCCGGCGCCTCCGCCGATCGGACGCGCCTTGGCGAGACCTGCCTGGGGCAGGCGCTGTACCGGCATCGCTCGATCTTCCGCGACGCGTCGGATGCGCCGGCGTGGAGCCATCTCGAACTCGGCTATTTCCGCGGCATCGTTCCGGCGGACGTCCTTCGCGAACGCGTCGCCGAACCCCAGCCGGCCGGGATACGCCTGCTGCGCGCGGAAATCCTCCTGACCACGCCGGCCTCCTTCATCCAACCGCGCGACTGGCAGGGCTGCGCCGCCCGTCCCGAACTGCAGGCATCGCTCGAATATATCGACGTCGGCCCGGCGCACTTGGACGAATATCGCGACTTCATGCGCAAGTACTGCGGGCCTGCCGCCGCACAACTCGTCCGCACGAAGCGCGTGGGCACGTTCCGGGCGATGGAAACGGCGGCCGTGCTCCATCGCGATCCGGAAATGAAGATCGACTGGAACCAGATCCATCTGTGCGAGGTGGATCCCGGCCGCTTCGAAGGGTTCGGCAAGGCGTTCGACGCGGCGTTGCGCGAAATCACGCCGGGAAGTGCCGATTTCACCGGCGTGTTCGCCGGCCTCGACCGCATCCGCACGCTCCCCCGCTGGACCCTGAACGATGCCGTGGT
>JAYRKO010000296.1:0-4208 GCA_041905745.1 Tagaea sp.
GCCATCCTGTCGGACACGCCGAGCCCCTGGAACCCGCAGCACACGCACCCGCCCGGCGGGCTCGACGAATGGTACCGGCAGAACGTCGTGGGCGGCACGGGTGCGTTCCTGCTGTCGGTCATGGGCTTCGACACGTTCGCCTATGCGATGGTGAACAAACTTTCCCGCGAGACCGCATAGGCGCCGTGGCCTCGCCGTTGCATTCCGCGAAAGCCCGGCGTCTACTTCGCCGGCCGATGCCCTAACCCCCGGCGCAAGCTTTCAAGGTCCGCTCCATGACTTGGTCCGTCGTCGCCCGCGATCCCGCCACCGGCGAAATCGGCATTGCCGTCGCCACGCGCTTCTTCGCGGTGGGCGCGCTTTGCCCGCATGTGCGCCCCGGCGCCGGTGCGGTCGCAACGCAAGCACTGATCAATCCGCTGCACGGCATCGACGGACTGGAACTGATGGGGCGCGGCGTGCCGGCGGCCGAGGCACTGGCCGCCCTGCTCGCGCGCGATGCGGGCCGCGAGGTGCGTCAGGTCCACCTCATGGATGCGGCCGGGCGCTTCGCCGCGCACACCGGCAAGAACTGCGTCGACTGGGCGGGCCATCTCGTGTTCGGGGATTTCTCGGTCGCCGGCAACATGCTGGCGGGCGCGAAGGTCGTCGAGGAGACCGCGCGCGTCTTCGCCGCCACGAAGGGAAAGCCGCTGGCCGAGCGTTTCCTCGACGCGTTCGATGCGGGCGAGGCCGCCGGCGGCGACAAGCGCGGCCGCCAGTCGGCCGCAATGCGCATCCATTCGCGCGACGAGTTCGCCGATCTCGACATCCGCGTGGACGACCACGAGGCGCCGCTGCCCGAGCTGCGCCGCCTCTATCACAAGAGCAAGGAACGCTTCGCGATCTTCCGCACGTTCCTCGCCAGCCGCGACAATCCCGCGGGCGAATGGGACCGCGCGAAGATCGACGCGGCCCTCGCGGCGGCCGGGGTGAAATGACGGCCCTGCTGGAAGTCGAGGACCTGCGCACGCATTTCGCGACGGACGCGGGCGAGTTCCGTGCGGTCGACGGCGTGTCATTCGCGGTCGAGGCGGGCCGGACGTTGGGCATCGTCGGCGAAAGCGGCTGCGGGAAATCGGTCACGTCGCTGTCGATCATGGGGCTCGTGCCCAAGCCCGCCGGCCGCATCGCGGGCGGCGCGATCCGCTTCCGCGGCCGCGACCTGACGAAACTGCGCGAATCCGACATGCGCGCCCTGCGCGGCGCCGAGATCGCGATGATCTTCCAGGAGCCGATGACCTCGCTCAATCCCGCCTTCACGGTGGGCGACCAGCTGGTCGAGGGGATCGTGCGCCACCGCAAGCTCGACAAGGCGGCGGCGAAGGCGCACGCGATCGAGATGCTGCGCCGCGTGCGCATCCCCGCGCCCGAGCGGCGCTTCGACGAATATCCGCACAAGCTTTCCGGCGGCATGCGCCAGCGCGTGATGATCGCGATGGCGCTCGCCTGCGATCCCAAGCTGCTGATCGCCGACGAACCGACGACCGCGCTCGACGTGACGATCCAGGCGCAGATCCTGGACCTGCTGCGCCGCCTGCGCGCGGAGACGGGCACGGCGATCGTCCTCATCACGCACGATCTGGGCGTGATCGCCGAGATGGCGCACGACGTGGCCGTCATGTACGCGGGCCGCGTGGTGGAACGCGCACCGGTCGACCGGCTTTTCGCGTGGCCGCAGCACCCCTACACGATCGGCCTGCTCGGTGCGATCCCGCAGCTCCACCGCAAGCGCGCGCGATTGGCCACCATCGAGGGCACGGTGCCGAGCCTGTCCGATACGCCGGCAGGCTGCCGCTTCGCGGCGCGCTGTCCGTTCGCCGAGGCGCGCTGCCGCGAAGCCGAGCCGCCAATGCGCGAGATCGCAGGCGGCCATGCGGTCGCCTGCTGGCTTGCCCCGCTGGAGGCGGCCGCCGCATGACCCGCCCGCTGCTGCGCGCCTTCGATCTCGTGAAGCATTTTCCCGTGCGCAAGGGCCTGTTCGGCCGCGCCAGCGGAACGGTGAAAGCGGTCGACGGCGTGTCGCTGGACGTCGCACCGGGCGAGACGCTGGGGCTGGTGGGCGAAAGCGGCTGCGGCAAGTCGACGGTCGGGCGCATGCTGCTGCGCCTCGTCGAGCCGACGTCGGGCCAGATCGAATTCGACGGCGAGGACCTGCTCAAGCTCGACGAAGCGCAGATGCGGGCCCGGCGCCGGCATTTGCAGATCGTGTTCCAGGACCCCTACGCCTCGCTCAACCCGCGCATGACGGTGGGCGACATCGTGGCCGAACCGCTGATGCTGCACGGCGTGGCGCAAGGCGCCGCGCGCGCCGAAAAGGTGCGCGAGCTGCTTTCGGTCGTGGGCCTGCGGCCCGAGCACGACCGGCGCTATCCGCACGAATTTTCCGGCGGTCAGCGCCAGCGCATCGGCATCGCGCGCGCACTCGCGGCCGGGCCGAAGCTGATCGTGGGCGACGAACCGGTCTCGGCGCTCGACGTTTCGGTGCAGGCGCAGGTGCTGAACCTGCTGAAGGACCTGCAGGCCCGTTTCGGCATGGCGCTGGTGCTGATCGCGCACGATCTTGCCGTCGTGAAGCACGCGGCCGACCGCGTGGCCGTCATGTATCTGGGCCGCATCGTCGAGATCGCGGATACGGCCACGCTCTACGCGTCGCCGCGCCACCCCTATACGCAAGCGCTGCTCGCCGCGATCCCGGCACCCGACCCGGCGATGGCGCGGCCCCGCCGCCTGCTCGAAGGCGACGTGCCCAGCCCCATCGACCCGCCGGCCGGCTGCCATTTCCACACGCGCTGTCCGCACGCGCAGCCGCGCTGCAAGCTCGAAGCGCCGCGCCCGGAACCTGCCGGGCCCGGCCACACGCTCGCCTGCCATTTCTGGCGCGAGATCCCGGCCTATTCGGCGCCCGCCGCCCCGCAAGCGGGTGCGGCACAGGCGCGTCTCGAAAAACTGCAGGCGCGCTTCGTGGAACGCGCCGTTTCCGTCTGATCCCCTGCCGAAGGAGAACGCGACATGCGAACCAAACGAACCCTGATGGCCGGCCTTGCGGCCCTGGCACTCGCGACCGGTGCGGCGAACGCGCAGACGACGCTGCGCATCGGTCTTGCCGAAGATCCCGACGTTCTCGACCCGACCTTCGCGCGCACCTTCGTGGGCCGCATCGTGTTCGCGGGCCTGTGCGACAAGCTGTTCGACATCGACAAGGACCTGAAGATCGTTCCGCAGCTCGCCACCGGCTTCGACTGGTCGGATGCGGGCAAGACGCTGACGATCAAGCTGCGCCCCGGCGTGACGTTCCACGACGGCGAAAAGATGGACGCCGAAGCGGTGCGCTTCAGCCTCGACCGGCACCTGAACGCGCCGCGTTCGGGCCGGCGCGCGGAAATCTCGGTCGTGCAGACGATTTCGGTCGTCGATCCGCTGACCGTGAAGCTGACGCTTTCCACCGCCTTCGCGCCGCTGATCGCGCAGTTCACCGACCGCGCGGGCATGATCGTCAGCCCCAAGGCGGTCGCAGCCGCGGGCGAGCAGTTCGGCAACAAGCCGGTGTGCGCGGGCCCGTTCAAGTTCGTCGAGCGCATCGCGCAGGACCGCATCGTGCTCGAGAAGTTCGCCGGCTACTGGGACGTCGGCAAGATCAACGTCGACCGCGTCGTCTACCAGCCGATCCCGGACAGCTCGGTGCGCTTCGCCAACCTGCAGGCGGGCGCGCTGGACATGATCGAGCGCCTGCAGCCGACCGACCTGCCCGCCGCCAAGCGCAACGCGCGCATCAAGGTCGTGCCGGTCAACGAACTCGGCTATCAGGGCATCACGCTCAACACCGGCAACGGCGAACGCGCCAAGTCGCCCATCGGGTCGGACAAGCGCGTGCGCGAGGCGTTCGAGCTGTCGCTCGACCGCACGGTCCTCAACCAGGTCATCTACAACGGCGAATACACGCCCAGCGTTCAGGCCGTGCCGCCGTCGAGCCCGTACCACAACAAGGACCTGAAGGTGCCCGCGCGCAACGTCGCGCGCGCCAAGGCGCTGCTTGCCGAAGCCGGCGTGAAGACGCCCGTCGTCGTCAACCTGACGGTCACGCCCAATCCCGACATCCGCCAGATGGGCGAGGTCATCCAGTCGATGGCCAAGGAAGCGGGCTTCGACGTGAAGCTCAACGTCATGGA
>JAYRKO010000297.1:0-4207 GCA_041905745.1 Tagaea sp.
CATTCGCCCGTCGCGCGCGCGCAGCGCGGCGCGAAGCGGCAGCCCGCCGGCCACGCGTCGGCCGATGGCGGCTGCCCCGGGATCGCCGACAGGCGGCCGTCGGGCGGCGGATCGAGGCCGAGATGCGCGCCGATCAGCGCCTGCGTATAGGGGTGGCGCGGGGCCGACAGCACGCGCTCGGCCGAGCCGCACTCGACCAGCCGGGCCGCGTAAACGACCGCAAGGCGCGTGCCGAGACGCGCGGCAAGCGCGATATCGTGCGTGACGAAGACGAGCGCCACGCCGCGCCCGGCGCAAAGCCGGACGAGCAGATCGACGATGCGTGCCTGCACCACGGGATCGAGCGCGCTCGTCGCCTCGTCGGCGACAAGCAGGCGCGGATTTCCCGCTAGCGCCAGCGCGATCGCGACACGCTGGCGTTGCCCGCCGGAAAGCTGGTGCGGAAAGGCCCGCGCGATGGCGCGCGGATCGGGCAGTTCCACCCGCGCCAGCAGATCCGCCGGGTCGCCCGGAAGTCCATGCGCGTCGAGGACCTCGGATATCTGATCGCCCACGCGCATCACGGGATCGAGGCACCCCGATGCGTCCTGGAAGACGAAGCCGACATCGCGCCCCGCCCGCAATCCCCCGTCGAAAGCCGGCCAGTCGAGCGCGCCCGAGCGGGCCGCCGCAGCGGGCAGCAGGCCGGCAAGGGCCAGGGCCAGCGTCGTCTTGCCCGAACCGCTTTCGCCGATGATCGCGAGCCGGTCGCCCGCGCGGACCTCGACGGAAACGTCCGACAGCGCTTCGAGGGCGCCGTAGCGCACGCCGAGCTCCGATGCCTTGGCGAGTATCGCGTTCACGGGCGCACCGGGCCTGCGAGACGGGCGGCCACGCCCTCGCCCGCCAGATGCACGCCCAGCACGGCAAGGACGAGCGCCACGCCGGGCACGATCGAAAGGAACGGCGCGGTGCGCAGCACGGCGCGCCCTTCCGCGATCAATCCGCCCCACGTGGCGACGTTGGGATCGCCGAGGCCGAGAAACGAAAGTGCCGCTTCGGTCAGGATCGCGCCGGCGACGATTACGGAGACAAGCGATACCGCCGGCGGCAGCGCCACCGGCAGCACTTCGCGCCACGCGATTTCGACCGGATGCATGCCGATGGCGCGCGCCGCCGCGACGAAATCGCGCTCGCGGATCGACAGAACTTCGGCGCGCACGAGGCGCGCGGGGCCGGGCCAGGCCCCCAGTGCAATCGCCGCGACGACGCTGGGCACCGACGGTCCCGCCACGCTGATGAAGGCGAGCGCGAGCAGGAAACCCGGCACGGTCTGGAAGGCTTCGGTCATGCGCATCAGCGCCTCGTCGAGCCAGCCACCGCCCAACCCCGCTGCGGCCCCGACGACGGCGCCCGCGACGATCGCGAAGAACGCGGCGGCAAGCGCCACGGCCAGCGTCGTGCGCGAGCCGTGGACGATCAGCGCCAACACGTCGCGCCCCAGCCGGTCGGTGCCCAACGGCGTGGCGAGATCGGCGAAGGGCCGCACCAGCGGCGGCGCCACGATCGACAGCGGATCGCCGGGCGAGATCGCGGGCGCCAGCAGCGCAACCAGCGCGAATAGCGCAAGAAGGGCAAGACCGATGCGCCCGTCGCGTCGGCGGAAATCGACACCGCTCATGCCGTCGTCTCCGGCCCCGTACCCACGCGCGGATCGACGAGCACATAGACGAGATCGACCGCGAGATTGGCGATCACGACCAGTCCCGCCCCCGTCAGGATCACGCCCAGCAGCAGCGGCGTGTCGCGCTGGACGACCGCTTCGTGCGCGAGCCGGCCCAGCCCCGGGACCGCGAACACGCTTTCGACGACGACGCTGCCGCCCAGAAGCGTGGCGGCCTGCAGGCCCAGCATCGTGACGAGCGGCAGCAGCGCGTTGCGCGCGACGTGTCGCCACACGATACGCGCGCGCGGCAGCCCGCGCGCGAAGGCCGCGCGCACGAAATCCTGACGCCACACCTCGACCATGCCCGCGCGCATCAGGCGCAGATAGAGCGCGAGATAGATGGCACTCAGCGCGCAAACGGGCAGCACGAGATGGCGCGCGATGTCCGCCGCCCGGTGGAGGCCCGACAGCCCCGAAGCGATCGTCTCGATCCCGCCGCCCGGCAGCCAGCGCAGCTGCACCGAGAAGACGACGATGAGGACGAGGCCGAGCCAGAAGCCCGGCACGGCATAGAGCGCCAGCGAACCCAGCGACAGGACGCGGTCGACCGCACGTCCCGGCCGGCTGCCGGCAAGAACGCCCAGGAGCGAGCCTGCGAAGAACGCAAGCGCCACCGCAAATCCCATCAGCAGCAGCGTGTTGGCGATGCGCGTTCCGATCACGTCGGTCACGGGCCGCGCAAAGGCGACGGACCAGCCAAGATCGAAATGCGCGAGCGCGGAAAGATAGAGAAGCAGCCGCGGCCAAGTGCCGCCGTCGAGACCCCACGCCCGGCGCAGTTCGTCGACGAGCGCACGGTCGCCCCCGCTCGACGCCAGATAGGCATCGACCGCATCGCCGGGAGCCGCTTCGAGAAGCAGGAACGTGCCCACGACGACGAGTGCGGCGACCGGCACGATGCCCGCCAGCCGCCGCGCGAGGATCCGCGCGACGCGCTTCATGCGTCGAGCCAGACGTCCGCCCAGTTCGAGACCGCCCAGCGCGGGTTGGTGTCGAGATTTCGCACCCGGCGGCTCGCGACCGTCGTGAAGCCCCACTCCGCGACATTGACGAACGGCAGGTCGGCGACGACCTTGCGCTGGAATTCGCGGTAGAGCTCGGTGCGCACTGCTTGGTCGAGCGTGGCGGCCGCGCGCGCGATCAGCGCATCCATGCCCGCGTCCTGATAGCCGCCCTGATTGGTGAAAGGCACGCCTGCCGGCAGGCCGCCCTGCGCCAGCACGGTCGTCGAGATCGCCGGGTCGCCGCGATAGACCGGCGGTCCCACGGCCAGATCGAACGCGTGGTCGGCATAGACCGCCTTGATGTGGCCGGGCGTGTCGTTGTTGACGAGCTCGGCCTCGATGCCGATGGCGGCCAGCGCCTGACGCAGATAGGCGCCGAAGGCGCGTGTCTCGCCGAAGAAGGGCGCGGGCAGCAGACGCACCTTGAAGCGCGTGCCGCGCGCGTCGCGCCGGTGGCCGGCCTCGTCGAGCAGCGCGTTGGCACGGGCCACGTCGAAGCCCGGCATCGCGAGACCGGCGGCATGGAACTGCGGATCGTTCTTCGGCACCGGCCCGTCGGACGCGGTCGCGTAACCCAGGAAGACCGTGCGCACGACGAAGTCGCGGTCGATCGCGTGCGCGATGGCGCGGCGCACGCGCACGTCGGACAGTTCCTTACGGCGGTGGTTGATCTCGACGACGAGCTGGTAGGTGAGCGCCTCGTAACCCTTCGTGACGACCTGCAGGCCCGGCACCTTGCCAATGCGCGCGAGATCTTCGAGCGGCACCTGCGAGAAGGCCGCAAGATGCACCTCCCCCGCTTCCAGCGCGCCGGCGGCGGCCGCACGGTCGGTGAGGACGCGGTAGACGATCTCGTCCACGTAAGGCTGGCCCTGCTCGCGGAACGCGGGATTGCGCACGAGGCGCGTATATTCGCCGAGCTTGGTTTCCGCGAACCGGAACGGCCCCGTTCCGATCGGGGCGGCATTGGCGGGATTGGCGTTTATGTCGGTGCCTTCGTAGACGTGACGCGGCACGACGGCCGTGAGCGAGGGCAGCGCATTGCGGATCAGCTGGAACGGCGTGGGCTTGCCGAAGCGGAAGACTGCCGTCAGCGGATCGGGCGTATCGACGGCTTCGAGGTCCTTGAAGACGACGCGCCCGAAATTCTGCAGCTTCTTCCAGACTTGCAGCGCCGAAAACGCCACGTCGGCCGACGTGAACGGCCTGCCGTCGTGCCACGCGACGCCGCCGCGCAGCTTGAACGTCGCCGACAGCCCGTCCGCCGACCCGGCCCACGACACGGCCAGCCGCGGGGCCAGCCCGTCCGGCGTGCCGTAGGCGGCTTCGGCCAGCGGCTCGACGATCTTCGAGGAAACGTGGAACACGCCGTTCGACGCGACGATGGCGGGGTTGAGATTGCGCGGCTCGGAATCCGCCGCGACGACGAGGCGTCCGCCGCGGCGCGGCGCCTGCGCGCGCACGGGCCATGCGCCGGCCGCGAACAAGGCGGCCGAAC
>JAYRKO010000298.1:0-4199 GCA_041905745.1 Tagaea sp.
GCAGGTCCTCGACCTCGCGCACGATCTGCGCGGTCGGCCGCGTGCGGATGACGCGCAGGCTCTTGGAATTGCGCCCGCCGCAGAAGCCGCAGTTGAACGGGCAGCCGAGCTGCGCGATCAGGCTCGTGGCCGGGAACGATTCGATCGAATATTTGTAGCTCTGGAGATCGACGAGATGGCGCGCCGGCACGGGCGTGCGCGAATAGAGCGCGTCGGACATGAAGAAGCCGCCCTTCATGTCGTCGCCGTCGATGACGCGCGGCGGGGCGGCCTTGGTGAGCGCCGCGAACACCGCAAGCTCGCCGTCGCCGGCGACCAGTACGTCGAACAGCCCTTCGAGCTGGGCCGCGGCCTTGGACGCGCGCCCGAAGCCGGTGCGCCCCAGATTGCGTTCGAGCTTCACGGCCGCGTAGGTGAGCGTCACGTGCGGCCCGCCCAGCACGAGGCGCGCATCGGGGCGCACCTCGCGCAGGCGGCGCGCGATGGCCGCGACCGCCGGCAGCTGGGGCGTCGTCGCGGTGACGCCGAACACGGTGTCGGACGTGCCGCGCGCCCAGGATTCGAGCGCTTCGAGATAGTTGGCGATGCCCGACAGGTCGAGCAGGTTGACCCGCACGCCCTTGCGCTCGAGGGCGGCGGCGACCTTCAGCAGGCCGAGGCTGACGAAGACGCGCTCGTCGAGCAGGAAGGCCGACGGCGGGATGATGAGCGTGACCGAATCGTGCAGCTCGGCCAGACGGCCGGCTCCGATGTCGGGTGCAAAATCGACGGTTTCGCTGATCGGCGCGACGCGCATTCGCTGTCTCTGGGCCTTGTCCGGCGGCGGAAAACGTTCCGCAATATATAGGCGGCGCTTCGCGAAAAGCAAAGCGTGGGAACAAATACCGGCGATGCGTCGGGTCGGGCGTCAGACGGCGGGCCGGGCCTTCGCCAGCACGCGCAAAAGTCCGTCTACGAAGCCCTGCGCGCCGTAGCGCGGGCCGATCCATTCGCGCGCCGCCGTCCCCAGCCGCGCGCCCAGCCCCGGCTCGTCGATGAGCCGGCCGATCGCGGCGGCAAGCCTGTCGGGCCGGCCGGGCGGATAGAGCAGGCCCGTCTTCCCGTCGTCGATCAGTTCGGGCGTGCCGCCGGCATCGGTGCCCACGACCGCGCGGCCCGCGCGCATCGCCTCGATCGTCACGCGGCCCAGCCCCTCGCAGCGCGAGGTCATCAGCACCGCATCGGCCTTGGCGAGCCGTGCGCCCAGCCGGTCGACATGGCCGTGGAACGTGATGCGGCTTTCCGCCCCGCCGCGCGCGGCCAGCGCCTTCAGCTTCGCGGTGTAGCCGCGCCCGCCGGTGCCGAACAGGTGCAGATGCACCGCGCGGCCCGCGCGCACGAGCAGGCCCATCGCGGCGACCGCATCGGCCTGTCCCTTCTGCGGATTGAGCGAACCGGGCAGCGCCAGATGGAAACGCCCGGCGGGTTCGAGATCGGGCACCTCGGCCGCCGGCGTGGGCGGAATGAAATAGTCGACCTTGACGATCTTGTCGGCGCGGATGCGGCCGGCGAAGTGGCGCGCGAGCGCGTCCGAAGGTGCAATGGCCGCCGTGCACCAGCGGTCGAGCAGCCGGTAGGTCCACGCCTCGCCCAGATCGAAATGCAGGTTGTGGTCGGCCTTGCCGAATTCGTGCAGCCACCACACGTGCGGGATACCCAGATCGGCCGCCGCGCGCGCGATGCCGCCGAACGTCGTCGAGGCGGAGAGCACGAGATCGGGCGCGAAAGCGGCAACGGCAGCGCGCGTTTCGTCGCGCGTGCGCCGGCGCGCCCAGATGTTCGACCAGCGCCGACGCCCGCGCGTCGACGCCCACACGCCGATGGGCGCCACGCGCCATGCCACGCCGCGCTTGTCGAGGGCGGCCGCCATGCTGCCCGGCTCGGGCAGGATGACGCAGGCCGTGTGGCCGTGCGGGGCCAGCGCGTCGATCGCCTCGACGATCGGGCTCGTCGCCCCGCCGAGATCGCCTTGATGCGCGACGTAGAGGATTTTCATGGCCCGCACCATGTCGGCCGAGGCGCGGATTGTCCAGTCGCGTTCAGGCGATCTCGCGCACCAGCTTGTTGGCGATGGCGGCCGCGAAATCCTCGAAACGGCGCACGGGCACGACGAACGCGCCGGGGCCGCCGATCACCTCGGCGCGGTAGACCGCATCGAGATTGGGTTCGAGCGTCAGGATCGGCAGGCCGTTGATGCCGATGTCGAGCGCCACCGCCTCGTCGCGCGCGTAGCGCGGGAACTTGCCCTGGTTGTTGACGCCGTCGCCGGAAATGTCGATCACCCGCCGCGTGCCCGCGAAGGGGCATTGTTCAAGGAGACCGCGCGCGTGGTCGATGGCGGCCCCCACCGCGGTCGCGTCGTCGTCGGTGAGGCGCGGCTGGCCGGCGAGGCGCGCGGCGAACGCATCGAGTGCGGCGCGCCCGTCGAGCAGCGTCCAGTCGACGGCCACGTGCTGCACGCGCTGGCCGCCCCACTGCGTCATCGCAATGCCGATGCGCTTCTCGCGCCCCGACAGGATCGCGCGACGCACCCGGTCGTTGCGGAAGGCGGCGGCGTAGCCCTGCGCCTGCAGGCGGTAGCGGCCTGCGTCGATCGAGCTGGAACAGTCGACCGCCAGCACGAGGTTGAGGTCGGTCGGCGGACGGGAAAAGAGCTGGCCGGGATCGATGCGGGCGGCGGGCTGCGCGAAAACGCGCCCCCCCGTGCCGGACAGGGCCAAGGCCCCCATTCCGGCGAGAAAACGGCGGCGTGCACGCGTCTTCGGCGTTTGGGCCACGGCCAGCTCCGGCAGGTTGCCCGAATCATGCGCCCCCTGCCCGGCCCCCGCAAGGCCGATTGCCCCAAGCCCCGGAATTTGCGAGGTTCCCGCCCGTTCTCGGGGGGTCCGGGAGAGCCGTCATTCGCGTCCTGCATGTCATCGCTTCGATCGCCGCCGCCACGGGCGGGCCTGCACGCGCCGTCGCCGACATGGCGCGCGCCGTGGCCGCGCGCGGGCACGACGTGTCGATCTACACGACCGACCGCGACATGAGCCCGGCCGAACGCGCGGCGGCATCTTCGACGGACGGCGCGCCGGCCGACGGCGTGACGCGCCATGTCTTCGCACAAGGCACGCCCGCGAGCTTCGCGACGAGCTGGCCGCTGGCCGCCGCACTCGACGGTGCGATCCCGCAGGCCGACATCGTGCACATCCATTCGCTCTACCTGTTCCATGTCTGGTACGCGGCGCGCGTGTGCCGCAAGGCGGGCGTGCCCTACCTGCTGCGCCCGCACGGCACGCTCGACCCGTTCCTGCGCGAGCGCGGAAAACTCAAGAAGGCGCTGGTGGGCCTCGCCTTCCAGAACCGCGTCATCCGCGATGCGGCCGCTCTCCACTTCACGGCCGAGGAGGAAATGCGCCTCGCCGCCCCCTACACGTTCGGCGCCAAGGGCGTGGTCGTGCCCAACGGGCTCGACATGGGCGAATACGCGTCGCTGCCCGCCCCCGGCGGATTCCTTGCGCGCCACCCGGAACTGGCGGGCACGAAGCCGGTGCTGTTCTTGAGCCGCATCAATTTCAAGAAGGGGCTCGACGTGCTGATCCCCGCCTTCGCCAAGGCGCTGGCGGCCGACCCGGCCTTGCGCCTCGTCATCGCCGGGCCCGACGACGGCTACAAGGCGACGGCCGAAGGCTTCGCGCGCGATGCGGGCGTCGCCGACCGGATCGTGTGGACCGGCATGCTGGCAGGCGACGAAAAGAAGCAGGCCTTCGTCGACTGCACGGCCTTCGCGCTGCCGTCGTGGAGCGAGAATTTCGGTATCGCCATCGTCGAGGCGATGGCGTGCGGGGCACCCGTGATCGTCTCCGACCGCGTCAATATCTGGCGCGAGATCTCGAACGCCGGGGCGGGTCTCGTCTCGCCGCCCGACATCGACCACGTCGCCGCACATATCCTGCTGCTGGCGGGCGATCGCCCGCGCGCGCAACGCATGGGCGAAGCGGGCCGCAGGCTTGCGGCCGAACGCTTCGACTGGAAGAACATCGCGGCCGATCTCGAACGCGTCTACCGGGAGCACGCAAGGCAATGACACCCGTTTCCGTCGTGATCCTGACCTTCAATTCCGCGGCGACGATCGGCGCCACGCTCGACTCGCTCGCCGGCCTCACCAACGACGTGCA
>JAYRKO010000299.1:0-4196 GCA_041905745.1 Tagaea sp.
CGGTTCGCCGGCACGGCCAGACAATATTCGACGAACGCGATGCCCCAACTGATGACGACGGCTTGCCACAACGGCCATTCCGGATGCTTCAAATGGCCGTACCACGCAAAAGTCATGAAGATATTGGAGCAAACCAGCAGGAAGATCGTGAGCATCGTCCAATTCTCCGTTGCGCCGGCCGGTTGCATTCGAGCCGGCAATCGATTGAAGTTGCGCCGAAATTCGCGGTAAAATGCTGCTTGATGGAATCGCCCGAGGCAAGAGAACAGATCGACAAGGCGGCGCTGCAGATTCTTGCGTCGTCGGTGGGAACGATTCTTGGCGAACATTCCAAGATCCACCAGTTCGTCAAACTGGCCGCCGAGCGGCCGACGACGATCAATATCGACCGAGCTCGGCGGACGTTCGACGCCCTGCCCGTCTACCAGCGCAAACGTGTCGCGGAGACGGCAGAAGGTGTTGCGATAAAGCAGAAGAACAGCATGACGATGTCGTCGATCCTGAACCGGCTCGGCGGCACGAAGTCGGCGGCGGCGGCCATTGCGGCGAAAGCGCCGGTGCCGAAGGCGCCGGCCGAAACCAAGAAAAAGACGGTCAAGGAAGTCGTCTGGAAGTGACGGCTAGCCGCTCCTGCGGACGACGAAAATCGCACCTGCGGCGATCATGACCATGCCGACGACGGCGTATGCGTCGGGCACTTCGCCGAATACGAAGACGCCGAGCAGCGTGGCGACCGCGACCTGGACGAAAACCAGCGGCGACATCTTCGAAAATTGCCCGAGCGCATAGCCGCGGGACAGGAAGCGCTGGCCCAGCCAAGTCAGTCCGCCGAGAAGCGCAAGCCACGGAAGATGCCGGATCTCCGGCACTGCCCATCCGAAGACCGCGAGCGGCGCGCCAAGCGGAATGCCTGCAAAGATGAACCAGAATGCGATCCGGTCGGGCGGTTCGGTCGCGGACAATTGCTTGACCATCATCATGGCCAGGCATGTCAATGCGGCGCTCACCAGTGCGACGAAGGAAAACGGATTGACCTCGCCGCCGGGCTTCACGATCAACAGGACGCCGGCAAAGCCCAGCAGCGTTGCCGCAATGCGAAGCGGACCGACGCGTTCGCCGAAAACGATCGCGGCCACGGCCATCGACCAGAAGGGAGTCGTGTAGGAAAGCGCGAAGGCATCGCCGATCGGCAGATTCGCCAGCGCCAGAACGAACAGCATGAAGCTCGAAAAACCCGCTGCCCCGCGCAGGAAATGACCGAGCGGGCGGGTCGAAACGACGCTGCTCCAGCCGCGCTTCCAGACCATCGGCAGGAAAAACGGCAAGGCGAAGACGTGCCGCAGGAATCCGACCTCGCCCCAGGACAACTCGGCGGTCAGGAACTTGATGATGCCGCCGCAGACCGCAAAACAAAGTGCGCCGCCGACGACAAAAAGCGCTCCTTTTGCGTCGTTTCGGGCGGTATTTTCCATCTGATTCGGCTCCACGGGTTCCGGCGACATTAGCGGCCGAAGTGCGTGGCGTCGTCGAACAGTATAGTTTGCCTGCCATGACGCCCGAGCAAATCCAGGGCCGCGTCCTTTTCCGCGACGGCCAGGTCCTGATCCTCGACAAACCGTCGGGGCTGGCCGTGCATGCCGGCCCGAAGGGCGGCGAAAGCCTGCGCGATTATCTTGTGCATCTGCGCTTCGGCATCGCTCCGCTGCCGGAACCCGCGCACAGGCTCGACCGCGACACGTCCGGTTGCCTCGTCCTCGGGCGCGTCCACAAGGCCGTGGCGCGTCTCGGCCGACTGTTTTCCGAAGGTCAGGTCCGCAAGACCTACTGGGCCGTCGTCGTCGGCACGCCGCCCGCACCGGCCGGCACGATCGACTATCCGCTCGCCAAGCACAACCGGCGGACCGGATGGCGAATGCAGGTTGATCCGAAAGGGCAACCGTCCCTGACCGCCTATCGGGTCATCGGAACGAACGGCGAGCTGACGTGGCTGTCGCTCGAGCCGAAAACCGGGCGGACGCACCAATTGCGCGTCCATCTTGCCGCGATCGGTTGCCCAATCTTGGGCGATCCGATCTACGGCGCCGAGGCATCGCGCGCGCCCGATCATCCGCTGCACTTGCACGCACGCGAAATCCGGGTCCCCTACTATCCCCGACGTGAGCCGCTGCGGGCGATCGCGGAAGTTCCCGAACACATGAAGGAACGCATGCGCGCGTGCGGCTGGAAGGATGGGCCGCGTGTGGTCGCAGGCAGTGCGGCATGACGGTCGGCGTACGCCTCGATCAGGTGGCTGAAATGGAGCAGCGCGACGAAAGTCGTGCGCTGTCCGCGCGTTGGCCGGCATCCGCCGGGCTTGTGCTGTCGCTGCTGCTCCACGCGGTTTTCGGCCTTCTCGTGATCGAGTTTCAGGCGCGTGATTCGGCGGAAGCGACAGATACCGTGATCCCCGTCGAACTGGTCGTGGAGGCTCCGGTTCCGCCACCGCAACCGCCATCGCCTCCACCGGAGCCCCAAGCGCAGCCTCGACAGCCGCCGCCGCAGCAGCAGCCCGAGATACGTCAGCTCGAACCGCCTAAGTTGGCGCCGGCCCCGCCGCCGCAGATCGTGCAGCGCGAAACCGCGCCGAGCGCTGATCGGTCGAGCGCACCGCGTCAAAGCGCGCCGCGCACGTCCGCGCCTGAGCCGGCCGCTCCGGCAGCCGTGCCGCCGCCGCGCCCGGCCGACAGTCGGGACGGACTTCGATCGCCGGCGCCGCCCGCCGAGCAACCGCGCCCTGCTTCGAGCCTGTCCGTCGGTCGCGGTGCCGCGAACCAACCTGCCGGACCGTCGGGTGAGAAACTTTCCCAAAGCGAGGTCGATTTCCTGCTGGCGCAGGTGTTCAAGGTCTGGCTCATCGACTACCGGTCGGCCCGCTTCAAGGACATCGTGATATCCGGGAATTTCCTTCTCAATCCGGACGGGACGCTTGGCGCGCCCTTCGGCGTCAACGATCCGTGGGCCCCGGAGAAAATGGTCGCGGACTATGCAACCCTGTTGCGGCCGGAGTTCCGCGAACACCGGACGGCTCTCGAGAGTTTTCTCGCCGCGATGCGTCAGGCGCAACCTTTCAAGCGGCAACCGGACGCGCCCCCGCTGGCTTCGCCGAAGATCATGAGCTTTTCGTTCCGTCTTGGGGATCTTTGAGCGCGCTGATATGGTCCCCGCGCACGGATTGACGGAAACAGACTTGCAGCCCGAACTCAAAATCCTCACGACTCCTGGCTGGGACGACTACGCGCTGCTGGACACCGGCAACGGCCGCAAGCTCGAACGCTTCGGCCGGCTGAAACTCGTCCGCCCCGAACCGCAGGCACTCTGGCGGCCTGCCCTACCCGAGGAAATCTGGAACAAGGCGGATGCCTTCTTCGACGCGAAGCCCAACGAGGGGCGCGGAGGCGAGGACGATGACACGTGGGGGCGCTGGCGCTATCCGCGCCCGCTGCCGCCCGAGTGGCGCGTGACCTTCGAGCGCACGACAATGCTGTGCCGTTTCTCCGCCTTCCGGCATGTCGGCCTGTTTCCCGAACAGGCGCCGCACTGGATATGGATGCGCGACCGCGCGAAGAGCCTCGGCGTCGAGCGCCCGAAGCTCCTGAACCTGTTCGCCTACACCGGTGCGGCAAGCCTCGTGGCCGCCGCCGCCGGGTTCGAGGTCACGCACGTCGATGCCTCGAAAAAGGCGATCGCGTGGTCGAAGGAAAATCAGGCGGCATCCGGGCTCGGTGAAGCGCCCATCCGCTGGATCTGCGACGATGCGACGAAGTTCGTCGCGCGCGAAGTGCGGCGCGCCAACCGGTATCACGCCATCCTTCTCGATCCGCCGAAATTCGGCCGCGGCCCGGCGAACGAGACATGGCGGATCGAGGAAGGCCTGTCGCCGATGCTTGCCGATTGCACGCGCCTGCTTGCGGACGGCCCGTCTTTCCTGATGCTGACGGCCTACGCGATCCGCCTTTCCGCGCTGTCACTTCTGGAAACGGCGCGCGACGCGATGGCGCCGTCGGGCGGGCGCTTCGAGGCGGGCGAACTGGCCGTTGCGCAGGAAGGCGGCGCCCGCCACCTTTCGACGTCGCTCTATGTCCGCTGGACGTCCGACGGCCTGCCGGCATGACGAAGCTCCGCGAGATATCGAGCCCGTCCAATCCGCTCGTGAAGGA
>JAYRKO010000300.1:0-4192 GCA_041905745.1 Tagaea sp.
CCGGGGAGCGGCGCATCTCGCCGCGCATGGTCGCGGGCCCCGAGGACCGCGTCATCGTCACCGGCCAGCGCGTGCCGCTGCGCAACTGGAGCGAGACCGGCCTGCTGTTCGGCCCCTACCAGGGCATTGCGCAGGTCGGCCAGCACATGAAGGCTACCGTCATGCTGCGCAACGGCTACCTGTCGATGGGCTTCGAGGCCGAGCTCGAGATCGTGCGCTCGAACGACGGGCTGATCGGCGCGAAATACACCTGCGCCGACCCGCATGTGCGCCAGCGCATCAAGGCGCATTTCCGCGCCTGAAACGCGAACGCCCGCCGCGGCCGTCGGCCGGGCGGGCGTCGCTTCGTCGGATGCGACCGTTCAGGCGGCCTTGGCTTCGATCGCCTGCGGCTTCGTGCCGGTCTCGACGGCGATGCGGCGGGGCTTCATCGCCTCGGGCACCTCGCGGACGAGTTCGACATAGAGCAGGCCGTTCTCCTGGCGCGCACCGGTCACGCGGATGAAGTCCGCGAGCTGGAAGCGGCGCTCGAAGCTGCGCTGCGCGATGCCGCGATGGAGATAGGCGCCCGCCGGCTCGGCGTCCTTCTTCGCGCCGGAGATCACGAGCGTGTTCTCCTGCTGGACGAGATCGATCTCGTCCGCGGCGAAGCCGGCGACGGCCATGGCGATGCGGTAGTTGTTCTCGCCCGTCTTTTCGATGTTGTACGGCGGATAGCCGCCCTGTTCGGCCACGCGAAGCGACTCGTCGAACAGACGCGACAGCCGGTCGAAACCGATGGTGGAACGGAAAAGGGGCGAAAAGTCGAAGTGATTCATGATCCTATCCTCCTTTGAGCGATGGGACGTCGGTTGATGCCGCGGCCCCGGATGGGCACCGTCGGACAATCCCGATTTAGGCATGGCCGGCGCGAGTTCAAGCCCGGGCGATGCGGCAAAATTGGCATTTGCGTTTTGGTGGGGGGGCTCCGAAACTTATCCGGCAAGGAGAGCCGACCGTGACCCTTTCCGAAGCGGGCCCTTCCGGCGATGCGGTGTCGCCGTTTTTCGGACGGACATTCGACGAAACGATGAGCCTGCTGCTGTCGGCGCGGCACTACGTCGCGAACGTCCAGCCCGGCGAACCGTTCCAGGCCGACCCCGACGAGCGTCTCCACATGAACTGCGAAGCGATGCGGCTGACCACGCGCCTTGCGCAGGTGATGGCGTGGCTTCTGGCGCAGAAGGCCGTCGCGGCGGGCGAGATCACGCGCGAGGAAGTGCGCGAGGAACGCTACCGGCTGGGCGCGTTGCAGCTCTGCCTCACCGACACCGACGCGCGCGTCGCGCAGTCGAGCGCGAAACTGGGCGACCTGATGTTCCAGAGCCGTCGTCTGTTCGAGCGCGTCGCGCGCCTCGACCGCCAGCTCGGCGTCTGATTTCCCGCCACCCCAACGAAAACGGGCGCCTGCCGGAAGCAGGCGCCCGCTTTGCCGTCCCCCGAAGGGGCGCGAACTTACTTCTTCGCCGCGGCCTTCGCCGGGGCTTCGGCCTTCGGGGCCGCAGCCTTGTCGCCGGCGGCCGGCGACTTGAGGCCGATGCCCGCGAAGCGCTTGTTGAACTTGGCGACCTGGCCGCCCGTGTCCATCATGCGCTGCTGGCCGGTCCAGGCCGGGTGCGTCTTCGGGTCGATGTCGAGGCGCAGCGTGTCGCCGGCCTTGCCCATCGTCGAGCGCGTCTTGAACTGGGTCCCGTCGGTCATCACGACGGTGATCTCGTGGTAGTCGGGGTGGATCTGGGGCTTCATTGACCGCGCTCCGGAAGTTCGATTTCGGCCGCCCGGCGGCCGCTCGGGCGCCCTGGCAGGAAGCGGGCTTATACAGGCTTGCGCCCGGGCGTGCAAGACGACGGGGGAAGTCCTCTCGACCTTTCCGGCCGGCCGTGCTAAAGCGCCGAACACATTGAATTTTCCGAGAGATTTGGCGGGCATGGACGACCGCGAATTCGCCGACCGGGCCGACCGGACGCTGGCGCGCCTGCAGGATGCGCTGGAAAGCGCCCTGTCGGACGACGACCCGGAGATCGAGCTGCGCGGCGGCATCCTGACCGTCGAACTCGACGACGGGCGCCAATTCGTCCTCAACAAGCATGCGCCCACCCGGCAGGTCTGGCTGTCCTCGCCGGTCTCCGGCGCCGCGCACTTCGCATGGGACGAGGCCGGCGCCTGCTGGCGTTCGACGCGCGGGCCCGACACGCTCGAAGCGCGCCTCGCGGCCGATCTGGCGGAAGCCTGCGGCCACGGCGTGAGCCTGGGCGGCTGAGGGCGGCGATGGCGCGCGGCGGCGAACCGGGAAACGATCGGGCGGCAAGCCGGAATTTCGGCGTGCTCGCGCGGCTGGGCGCGTTCCTGCTGCCCTACCGCCTGCAGCTGGTGGGCGCGTCGATCGCGCTGACGCTCGCGGCGGGTGCGGTGCTGGGGCTCGGCACCGCGCTGCGCTGGCTGGTCGATGCGGGCTTCGCGAGCGGCGATCCGACGCTGCTCGACCATGCGCTGTGGGGTCTCGTGGGCTTCGTCGTTCTGCTCGCCGGCGCCACCTATTCGCGTTCCTATCTCGTCACGTGGCTGGGCGAGCGCGTGACGGCCGACCTGCGCAAGGCCGTGTTCGCGCGCACGCTGCGCCTGTCGCCCGCCTTCTTCGAGACGACGCGCACCGGCGAGGTGCTCTCGCGCCTGACCGCGGACACCACGGCCGTGCAGACGATCGTGGGCTCGACCGCGTCGATGGCGCTGCGAAACGTTCTCCTGATGATCGGCGGCGCCACGATGATGGCGATCACCGCTCCCGGCCTTGCGGCGATCACGCTGGCGGCCGTGCCGTTCGTCGTGGCGCCCATCGTGATCTTCGGGCGGCGCGTGCGCGCGCTTTCGCGCGAAAGCCAGGACCGGTTGGGCGACGTGGGTGCCGACATCGACGAGACGCTCAACGCCGTGCGCACCGTGCAGGCCTTCAACCGGGAGACGGAGGACGGCAAACGCTTCGACCGGCGCGTCGAGGAGGCCTTCGCCGCCAACGCGCGGCGCGCGCGCGCGCGTTCGGCGCTGATCGCGATGGTCATGCTGCTCGTCTTCGGCGCGGTTGGTTTCGTGCTGTGGGTGGGCGGGCACGGCGCGATGCGCGGCGAAATCACGGTCGGCCAGCTCAGCGGCTTCGTGTTCTATGCCGTCGTCGTGGCAAGCTCGATCGGCGCCATCAGCGAATTCATGGCCGACCTCCAGCGCGCGGCCGGCGCCTCCGAACGGCTGTTCGAACTGCTCGATGCCGTCCCCGACATCCGCGCACCCGAAGTGCCCGCGAAATTCCCTTTGCCGGCGCGCGGCGCCGTCGCGTTCGAGAACGTGACGTTCCGCTATCCAAGCGCCCCCGACCGCACGGCGCTCGACGATTTGTCCTTCGCCGTCGAACCGGGGGAAACGGTCGCCATCGTCGGCCCGTCGGGTGCGGGCAAGACGACCGTCTACCAGCTCCTGCTGCGCTTCTACGACCCGCAGGGCGGGGCCGTGCGGCTCGACGGCGTCGATCTGCGCCGGGCCGATCCGGCCGACGCGCGCCAGCGCATCGGCCTTGTCCCGCAGGAGCCCACGATCTTCGCCGCCGACGTGCTGGAGAACATCCGCTACGGCCGTGCCGATGCGAGCGACGCCGAAGTGCGCGCGGCCGCCAAGGCTGCTTATGTCGACGAGTTCGTCGAACGCCTGCCGCAGGGCTGGCGCACGTATCTGGGCGAACGCGGCGTGCGGCTTTCCGGCGGCCAGCGCCAGCGCATCGCCATCGCGCGCGCGCTCGTGCGCGATCCGGCCCTTCTGCTGCTCGACGAGGCGACGAGCGCGCTCGACGCCGAGAGCGAGCGCTACGTGCAGGCGGCACTGGAAGCCGTGGGGCGCAGCCGCACGGTTCTGGCCATCGCCCACCGCCTCGCCACCGTCGTACGCGCGGACCGGCTGATCGTCCTCGACCGCGGGCGCAAAATCGCGGAAGGTCCGCATGCGCGGCTGGTCGCCCAGGGCGGGCTCTACGCGCGACTGGCAGCGTTGCAGTTCGACGCGCCCGCGGCCGAGCCGCCGGCGCTGGAGGGAGCGGGACGATGACGAGGGCGACGGCGTGCGTGCTTGCGGTCGCGGCAGCCCTGCTGGCCGCGTGCGGATCGGACGAGCC
>JAYRKO010000301.1:0-4191 GCA_041905745.1 Tagaea sp.
ACGTCGATGGCGACGGTCCGGCCGGATTGGGTGGAAACGAACGCGAGCCCGCGATCGACGGCAAGGCGGCCGCGGATATCGGCCATGCCGGAAACTTCGCCGGTGCGGATCACGCCCGAGAGCGTGTCGGACCACAGCACGCGGCCGGTTTCCGCGCGCAGCGCGAAAAGCTCGCCCGAGGAATAGCCGACCAGAACGGTCGACCCTTCGACGACCGGGCTCGACGCGCCCACGAAGCCGGCGGATTCCTGGATGCCGGTATGCTGCCAGACGCGCTTGCCCGTCGTCGCGTCGATGGCATGGGTCTGGTTGTCGATCGTCGTCACGAAGATGCGGCCGTTGGCGATCGCCGGCCCCATGCGCGCGGGCGCGGTCAACTGGAAGCGCCAGATCTCCTTGCCCTTCGCGGCTTCGAGCGCCACGAGTTGGCCGTAGCCGGTCGCGAAATAGACGCGCTCGCCGTCGACGGCCGCCCCGCCGCCCGAACCGCCGCCCGACCGGTCGTCTTCGGGTTCGCCGTCGAACGTCCACAGGCGGCTGCCGGTCTTCGCGTCGACGGCGGTAAGGCGCGAGGCCGCATCGACCGCATAGAGCCGCCCGTCGGCGACGACCGGCGACCCGCTGACGCGGCCCGAGCGGCTGTTGCCCTCGCCGATCGACGCGCGCCACGCGTACTTGAAGCCGTCGATGCGCACGTTGCCGGCACTCAGGCCCGGCGTTCCCTGCGGCAGCGGCCACTGGGCAAGATCGGTCGGTTCCGGAAGTGCTATCTGCGTGCCCTTCAGGCGCTCGTCGGGTTCGACCTTGCGGTCGACGACCAGCACCGAATGCCGCTCGCCGGGCAGCGGCGGCTTGGATGCACCCTGCATCCAGTCGCACGCGCCGAGCGAAAGCGCGACCGCGATCAAGATCGGCAGGTGCCTGCGCATCAGCCGCCGAGCGCGTCCGCGACTTCCGCCGCGCGCTGGCGCAAGGCCTGCGGCGCGCCGAGATCGTCGGCGATGGCGCGATAGAGCTTGAGGGCGGCGCCCTTGTCGCCGGCCTTGAGGCGCGCGAGCGCCTCGGCCTCGCGCGCAACGTGGCGCCAGGGGCCGTTGGGCGCCTGGAGCGCCGCGACCGACTTGGCCACGTCGTCGGCGGGCGCCCCGTCGACCGAGAGCAGCGCCACGACCGTCGTCGCGGCATCGCGGAACTGCGCGTCGACGCCCGCATCGGCGGCGATCTGGCGATAGAGGTCGAGCCCCTTCGCGCGGTCCTTCTCGAGCGTCAGCGCCGCTTCCTTGAGGCGCGCAAGCGCCGCATAGCCGGGCCCGGCGTCGCGCGCGAGGGCACGCAATTCGACGAGCGCGCGCTCGGGATCGTTCGCCGCGAGGTCGCTTGCCGTCACGAAACGCAGCGCTTCCGCCTCCGAGCGTTTGCGCTGATGGTCCTGCCACAGCGTCCACCCGGCTGTCGCAAGGACGATCGCGACGGCGCCGCCGATGACGAACGGCGAATATTTCTTCCAGAGCTTCAGCGCATTTGCGCGCCGCAACTCCTCGTCGACTTCATCGAATACGTCGGCCACGGTGCCTCGAATCAAAACCGGTCGTCGGAAAGGAGCGACAAACTAGCCGTTTCGCCGGCCGGGCGCAAATCGCGCGCGCAGGCCGTCCGCCGGGGGAAACGGTTTTAAGGACAGTCGGTTACCGGGCGTTCTTCAGGGCCTGAAGCCGCTCGAAAGCATGGACGTACGGCTCCATGTTGATCCGCCGCTCAACCGCCCCCGGCCCGCCCATTGTGGTGAGCGCCATTTCGAGCGCCTTCAACAGCTGGTCCGCGCAGTCGAGCGCACCCGTCTCGCAGGCCTGATCGAAGGCCAGCAGGATCTTGTCGCTCAGGCGTCGCGTGTAGACGGTCATCGCGTGGTCTCTCGGGGGCGGAGCCCCCAAGGATGACCACAGCGACCCGTCGCTTGTCAAAGAAGGCGGATGTAGCGCGCCTCGCGGCCGCGCGGCGTCGTCACGTAGGACGCGCGGACCGCCTGATCGGTGTCGACCGAGGGCACGCCCGAACGGCGCAGGCAGGCCGCGTTGACGAACACATCCTTGCCGCCGTCGCTGGTCGCGACGAAGCCGTAGCCCTTCTCGGGCGAGTACCACTTGACGGAACCTTCGACGTCCTGCGCACCCGCCATGTCGACTTCGTCGCGGAAACCGCCGCCACCGCCGCCGCGATCGAAACGCTGCGGGCGCGGCCCGCGCGGACCACCGCCGCCGCCGCCACCGCCGCCCGGCGTGCCGGCACGCCCGTCGACCTCGTGCACGCGCACGACCTGCGGACCCTTCTTGCCGGGCCCCACCTCGCACTTGATCTTCGCCCCTTCGCCCGGCGGCGGCAGGCCGGCCTGCTCGAGCGCTGCGGCATGCAGGAACACGTCCGGCGAACCGTCCGTCGGCGCGACGAAGCCGAAACCCTTCGTCGTATTGAACCACTTCACGACCGCTTCGATGGTCTTGGTCGGGCCGGGATTGAAAGGAGGCATGTGTAGTTGGGTACTCCGGGATGGGTAGGAATGCGGGGGCACGCTACTTAAATCGCGCCGGAAACGCTACTGGCGAATTATTTCGGGCCCGCCGGCCGTCGGCCGGGCGTTCGAAACCGCCAGAAGCCGCAGGGAAAATGGGTATCCGCCCGGCCGCGATCAAGGCTCCAGCCCGGCCCGGGCCAGCCGTTCGCGAAGGCTCGCATTTTCCTTTTCCAGCGCGTCGAGCCGTTCGTTCACGGGTGCAAATGCCGCGGAGATCTGTTCCTGGGTGAAGCGCGGCACGATGTGCTGCGGACAGTTCCAGTCGAACGCGACCAGCCGCAGGCGAAGGATGCGCTCGGGCTTGGCCTTGTAATCGGCATCGACGACCCGCGCCGTCAACTCCGGATCGGCGTCGAGCGCCACGCTCTCGGCATGCGCATAGATCTTGAGCCGCGCTTGCGCCGCCTGATCGACGAGGATCATCGCCACCCGGTCGTCGCCACGCACATTGCCCACGCTGATGTACTGCCGGTTGCCGCGGTAATCGGCGAAGGCGAAGCTGCGTGCGTCGAGCAGCTTGACGAAGCCCGGCGGGCCGCCGCGATGCTGCACGTAGGGCCAGCCGGTCTGCGACACGCTTGCCAGAAAAAGGCTGTCGCGCGCGGCGATGAACGCCGCCTCGTTTTCCGTGAACCGGTCGAACTGCCGGTCGCCGGCGAAGTTCGCGAACCGCTCGGCGCTGCCCATTTCGGTCTGCACGGCGCGCACGTCGGGCGTGGTCGCGATATCGAGAAATCCGTAAGCCATCGATCCCTCCACGTAAGGGGGGCGGCGCCCGGCAGCCGGGCCCCGCCCCGTTCTTCACGCCGCGGCGCGCACCACCGGGAAATCGATGTCGGTCTTCGCCACCTCGTTGAGGAAGTTGGTGAACACGTTCTCGGCCACCACGGCGACGATTTCGACGATCTGCGCGTCGGTCCAGCCGGCGAGGCGCGCTTCCGCCAGATCCGCGTCGGCAACGCGGCCGCGAACGCGCGCGATCTTTGCGGCAAGGCGCACGGCCGCATCGGCCTTCGGTTCGGTCGAGCCGCCGGCCCGATTGCGCGCGATCTCGGCGGCCGGCAGCTTGGCGAGATTCGTCGCCAGATACGTGTGGGCCGACATGCAGTAGTCGCAGCCGTTGACCGCCGCCACGGCCAGCGCGATGCGCTCGCGCAGCTTGGCGTCGAGCGTCCGCGACAGGGCCGCCGACTTCGACAGATAGCCGTCGAGAACGGCCGGGCTCGTCGCCATCAGGCGGAACAGGTTGGGCACCGCGCCCAACTTCTTCTCGACGGCGTCGAGCAGCGGCTTGGCGGCTTCGGGAACGGCTTCGCGGGCGGGAACGGCAATACGGGACATCTCTCGTCTCCTTCGTCGGCCGGGTGTCGGCCGGTGGGAAAGGAGATAGGCCATTCCCCGATTCCGGATAATTCGCTATTTTTTGGAATTATTATCTCGAAAATCAGGAGATTCATGGACCGCCTCGAAGCGATGTCGATCCTGACGCAGGTCGTCGACCGCGGCAGCTTCTCGGCCGCCGCGCGCGAACTGCGCCTGCCGCTTGCCACCGTCAGCCGCAAGGTGGCGGACCTCGAAGCCCATCTCGGCGCCAAACTGCTGGTGCGCACGACGCGCCGTCT
>JAYRKO010000302.1:0-4125 GCA_041905745.1 Tagaea sp.
CTCGAACCCGGAGGACGCGGATGAGCGGCGACCACCATCACGATCATATTCACGCCGGACACGATCATGCGCCGATCGGAGCGCACGAACCGCGCCCGGAATTCGCCCGTCTCGAACGAGCCGTGCGCGAACTTCTGATCGCCAAAGGCATCCTCCGGGCCGACGAGATCCGCGAGCAGATCGAACTCATGGATAGTCGCAATCCCGGCATGGGGGCACGCATTGTGGCCCGCGCCTGGACGGATCCGGCCTACAAGGCGCGTCTGCTTGCGAACGCCAAGGCCGCCGCAGACGAGCTGGGAATCGACACGTCGAACACCGCGGAGGTCGTCGCGCTGGAGAACACCGACAAGCTCCACCACGTCGTCGTCTGCACGCTTTGCTCCTGCTATCCGAAAGCGATCCTCGGGATACCGCCGGCTTGGTACAAATCCTCGGCGTATCGGGCGCGAACCGTCGTCGAGCCGCGCAAGGTGCTGGCCGAATTCGGCACTTTCCTGCCCGACGACGTCGAAATCCGCGTCGTGGATTCCACGGCCGATCTGCGCTATCTCGTGCTGCCGCTCCGCCCGGCCGGAACGGAAGGCTGGTCGATGGACCGGCTCGCCGCCATCGTCGGGCGCGACAGCATGATCGGCACGACGGTGCCGAAGGCCAACTGATCCAACGCAGGTACCCGAACGAATGATCCCGCGCTACTCCCGCCCCCAGATGACCGCAATCTGGGAGCCCGAATCCCGTTTCCGCATCTGGTTCGAGATCGAGGCCCACGCGTGCGACGCACAGGCGATCCTCGGCGTGATTCCCAAAAAGGCCGCGCGCGAGATCTGGAAGAAGGGCAAGTGGGAAATCGCCCGGATCGACGAGATCGAGCGCGAGACGAAGCACGATGTCATCGCGTTTCTCACGAATCTTGCCGAGTATGTGGGCCCGGCGGCTCGCTTCGTCCACCAGGGCATGACGTCGTCGGATGTTCTCGATACGACTTTTGCCGTCCAGCTCGTCCGCGCGAGCGACCTGCTCCTCGAAGGCGTCGATCGCGTCCTCGCCGCGCTCAAGAAGCGCGCGATCGAGCACAAATATACGCCGACCATCGGGCGCAGCCACGGCATCCACGCCGAGCCGGTGACCTTCGGCCTGAAGCTTGCCGGCTTTCATGCCGAATTCCAGCGCAACCGGGCGCGCTTAGTGGCTGCGCGGGCGGAAATCGCGACCTGCGCGATCTCCGGCGCGGTCGGCACCTACGCGAACATCGATCCGTTCGTCGAGCAATATGTTGCGCGCAAGCTGGGGCTCGCGCCCGAGACGGTATCGACGCAGGTCATTCCGCGCGACCGGCACGCGATGTTTTTCGCGACCCTCGGCGTCGTCGCCGCATCGATCGAACGTTTCGCCATCGAGGTCCGACATCTTCAACGCACCGAACTTCGCGAGGCGGAAGAGTTCTTCAGCCCCGGCCAGAAGGGCTCGTCGGCGATGCCCCACAAGCGTAATCCGGTGCTGTCGGAGAATCTCACCGGTCTATCGCGCATCGTGCGTGCGGCCGTGGTGCCGGCGCTGGAAAATGTCGCGCTCTGGCACGAGCGCGACATCTCACATTCGGCCGTCGAGCGGGTATTCGGACCGGACGCGACGGTGGCGCTCGACTTCGCGCTCCACCGGATGGCCGGACTGATCGAGAAATGGACGATCTACCCCGAAATGATGCAGGCCAATCTCGACAGGCTGGGCGGCCTCGTCCACTCCCAGCGCGTGCTGCTGGCCCTGACGCAGGCCGGCGTTGCGCGCGAAGACGCCTATCGAATCGTGCAGTCGAATGCGAT
This sequence comes from Tagaea sp., assembly GCA_041905745.1. GTDB lineage: Bacteria > Pseudomonadota > Alphaproteobacteria > CACIAM-22H2 > CACIAM-22H2 > Tagaea. The sequence continues at coordinate 1,824 of JAYRKO010000302.1, forward strand.
GGACATCTGGAAAAGTGGCGGCGATTTCCCGGCACGCCTGAAGGCCGACCCGATCGTCAAAAAGCGACTGAGCGCCAAGCAGATCGATGCGCTGTTCGATCTGGGCTACCATACCAAGCATGTCGACACGGTTTTCCGCCGGGTCTTCGGCGGCGCAGGCAAAAAGGGGAAGAGGCGGCGCTAGACCGCTTCAGCCTCACGCCTCCATGATCTGCTTCTTCGCCTCGGGAAGCAGATGTTCCATTTGCGCTCGCACGTCGGCAGCGGAAATCGCAACGCCCTTGGCCTTGGCGTCTTTCATGATCTTCTCGATCACGTCATCGTCGCCCGCCTTCTCGAAATCGGATGCGACGACTTCCTTGGCGTAGGCTTCCGCGTCCTTGATGCCGAGCTTGCCCGCCGCCCACACTCCGAGAAGCTTGTTGCGCCGCGCATTCACCTTGAAGCGCAGTTCCTCGTCGTGCTTGTACTTGTTTTCGAAACCCTTCTGGCGGTCGTCGAACGTGCTCATTTTCCTGCCTCGCGGTGGAAGACTTCGGGGCGGTTATAGCGAGCCGGAGCGCCCCCGGCAATCGCGTCGCCTTCTCCGGATTGTCGCATGTGCACTGTCGTAATCCTGCGCCGCCCCGGTCACGAATGGCCCCTGATTCTCGCGGCCAACCGGGACGAAATGCGTGACCGACCCTGGCGGCCGCCCGGCCGCCACTGGCCCGACCGCCCGGAGGTCGTGGCCGGCCTGGACGAGTTGGCCGGCGGGACTTGGCTGGGACTGAACGATCACGGCCTTGTCGCAAGCATTCTGAACCGGCGCGGCACGCTCGGCCCCGCTGCCGGCAAACGCTCTCGGGGGGAACTCGTCCTCGATGCGCTCGACCATGCCGACGCAGCGGACGCGGTTCGGGCGCTTGGAGCGCTCGATCCGGTCGCCTACCGGCCATTCAACATGGTGGTGGCCGACGACCGGGATGCGTTTTGGCTGAAGTCCATGGGCGAAGGACGCGTTCAGATCACCCCGCTTCCGGTGGGGCTGTCGATGCTGACGGCCTACGACCTCAACGATGCGTCCTCGCCGCGCATTTCCTTCAACCTTCCGCGCTTTGCCGAAGCCCCTGCCCCCGATCCGGACGCCGGGAACTGGAAGGCATGGGATGCCCTGCTGGCCAGCCGGGAAACGCCCCCCGGCACCGGCGAGGAAGGCATGATGAACATCGCCCTGCCCTCCGGTTTCGGGACGTCTTCCAGTTCGCTCCTCGCCTTGCCCGATCGGCGGCAGGAAAGCGCGCGCCGACCGGTCTGGCGCTTTGCAGCCGGCGCCCCCGATTCGGCCCCCTTCGAGGTCGTGAAAACCCGCTGATCCAGTGGGTTACCGCCGCATTGCGGGGGGTGGCGCGGTGGGCTATACAGACCTCACTTTTCCGCCCCGCCGCGCCCTTCGGATTCGATGGCGCGGCGCGGTTTTTCGGGGGGCGGAACCACCCGATTTGACGCCGAAGGGGGCGCAACGTGTCCCGCCGCAAGCAGCTTTACGAAGGCAAGGCCAAGATTCTTTTCGAAGGGCCGGAGCCCGGCACCATCGTCCAGTACTTCAAGGACGACGCGACGGCCTTCAACAACAAGAAGAAGGGCGTCATCACCGGCAAGGGCGTGCTCAACAACCGCATCTCGGAATTCCTGATGATGCGGCTCGAAGAAATGGGCGTGCCCACGCATTTCATCCGCCGCCTCAACATGCGCGAGCAGCTCGTGCGCGAGGTCGAAATCGTTCCGCTCGAAGTCGTCGTGCGCAACGTTGCCGCCGGCTCCTTCAGCCAGCGCTTCGGCGTGCCGGAGGGGCAGGCCCTGCCCCGCTCGATCGTCGAGTACTATTACAAGAACGACGAACTCGGCGATCCGATGGTTTCCGAGGAGCACATCACCGCGTTCGGCTGGGCCGATACGCGCGATCTCGACGACATCATGGCGCTGGCGCTGCGCGTCAACGACTACCTGTCGGGCCTGTTCCTTGGCGTGGGCATCAAGCTCGTCGACTTCAAGCTCGAGTTCGGCCGCCACTGGAACGAACACGAGGAGATGCGCATCATCCTCGCGGACGAGATCAGCCCGGACTGCTGCCGTCTGTGGGATCTCAAGACCAACGAGAAGATGGACAAGGACCGGTTCCGCCGCGATCTCGGCAACGTCGAGGAAGCGTATCAGGAAGTGGCCCGTCGCCTCGGCATCCTTCCCGAGGGGGGCCCGCGCGACCACAAGGGCACGGGGACCATGCAATGAAGGCGAAGATCCACGTAACCCTGAAGAACGG
>JAYRKO010000303.1:0-4124 GCA_041905745.1 Tagaea sp.
ACGTTCGTCTTCCGCGCGGAACTCGAAGACATCCACATGAACGTCGAGGCGCGGCTGGCCGAGCTGATCGGCGAACCGGCCAAGCGCCTGCACGTCGCGCGCTCGCGCAACGACCAGGTCGCCGTCGATTTCCGCCTGTGGGTGCGCGGCGCGTGCGACCGCGCGGAAGCGGCCTTGCGCGAATTCCAGCGCGCGCTCCTCGACAAGGCGGAGAAGCACGCGGGCGCGGTGATGCCCGGCTTCACGCACCTGCAGCCAGCGCAGCCCGTCACGTTCGGCCACCATCTGATGGCGTATGTCGAGATGGCGGGCCGCGACCGCTCGCGCTTCGCCGACGCGCGCAAGCGCCTCAACGAATGCCCGCTGGGGGCCGCCGCCCTCGCCGGCACGTCCTTCCCCATCGACCGCCACGCGACCGCGAAGGCGCTGGGCTTCGAGCGCCCGACGGCCAATTCGCTCGACAGCGTGTCCGACCGCGACTTCGCGCTCGAATTCCTGTCGGCCGCCGCCATCGCCGCGATCCATCTTTCGCGGCTGGCCGAGGAATTCGTCATCTGGACGGGCCCGCAGTTCGGCTTCGTGCGCCTGTCCGACGCGTGGACGACCGGCTCCTCGATCATGCCGCAGAAGCGCAATCCCGACGCGGCCGAGCTGGTGCGCGCGACGACGGGCCGGCTGTTCGGCTCGCTGATCGGGCTTGCGACCGTCATGAAGGGCCTGCCGCTGACCTATTCGAAGGACATGCAGGAAGACAAGGCGCGCACCTTCGCGGCCGCCGACGCGCTGATGCTGGCGATCGCCGCGATGACCGGCATGGTCGACGACCTCGCCATCGACGCGGCGCGCATGAAGGCGACGGCGGGTGCGGGCTTCACGACCGCGACCGACCTTGCCGACTGGCTGGTGCGCGAACTGGGCATGCCCTTCCGCGAGGCGCACCACGTGACGGGCCGCATCGTGCGCCGCGCCGAGGAAAAGGGCTGCGATATTTCCGAACTGCCGCTTTCCGACATGCGCGCGATCGAGCCGCGCATCGCGAAGTCGGTCTACGCGGTGCTGGGCGTCGAGAATTCCGTCGCCAGCCGCACCAGCTTCGGCGGGACCGCGCCCGCCAACGTCCGCCGCGCCGTGCGCGCGGCGCGCGCGAAGTTCCTCTAGGATGACCCGATGAGAATCCGCACCCCGCTCGTCCTGATCCTTGCCGTGGCACTGGCGCTGCCGCTGGCCGCGTGCGGGCGCAAGGGTCCGCCCGAGGCGCCCGAAGGCAGCGATCCGCGCTATCCGCGCAGCTATCCCGCCGGCGCGACGCCCCAGCCGCAGCCCCAGCAGCAGCAGCAATGAGCGCCGGTTTCCACCGCCGCGCGGGCGCGCTCTGGTGCGACGGCGTACCGCTCGCGCGCCTTGCGCGCGACCACGGCACGCCCGCCTGGGTCTACAGCCAGTCCGTCCTCGAGACGCGCTGGAAGACCTTCGCCGCCGCGATGGCCGATCTCGACCCGACGATCTGCTACGCGCTCAAGGCCAACTCCAACCAGGCCGTGATCGGCACGTTCGCCGCGTTGGGTGCGGGCGCCGACATCGTTTCGATCGGCGAATTCGCGCGCGCGCGCGCCGCCGGCATTCCGGCCAAGAAGATCGTGTTCGCGGGCGTGGGCAAGACGCCGGGCGAGATGGCCGTGGCGCTGAAGGCCGGCATCCTGCAGTTCAACGTCGAATCCGAACCGGAACTGGCCGCACTGGCCGAGGTTGCGCGGTCGCTGGGGCGCACCGCGTCGGTGGCGCTGCGCGTCAACCCGAACGTCGACGCCAAGACGCACCGCAAGATCACGACCGGCACGAGCGAGAACAAGTTCGGCATCGAGCTGGCGCACGCGCGGGCGATCGCGCTCGCCAACCGCCGCACGAAGGGCATCCGCATCGAGGCGCTGGCGACGCATATCGGCAGCCAGATCACGGACGTGACGCCCTATCGCGCGGCCTTCGCGCGCGTCGCGGGCCTCGCCAAGGACCTGCGCGCCGAGGGCGTGGGGCTGACGCGGCTCGATTTCGGCGGCGGGCTCGGCGTCGTCTATCGCGACGAGATGCCGCCCGACCTGAAGGCCTATGCCGCCGCCGTGCGCGCGGCCGTGAAGGGCACGGGCTTCGGGCTCGTCCTCGAACCCGGGCGCTGGATGGTGGCGGACGCGGGCGTGCTGCTCGCGCGCGTCGTCTACGTGAAACGCGGCTCGGCCAAGCGCTTCGCCATCCTCGACGTGGCGATGAACGACCTGATCCGCCCGACGCTCTACGAGGCGTGGATGGCGGTCGAACCGGTGGCCAGGCCCCGGCCGGGTGCGGCGAAGCCCTACGACATCGTCGGGCCGGTGTGCGAATCGGGCGATTACATCGCGCTCGACCGCAAGATGCCGCCGCTCGCCGACGGCGATCTGGTCGCGATCCGGCAGGCCGGCGCCTACGGCGCGGTCATGTCGTCGACCTATAATGCGCGGCCGCTGGCCCCCGAATTGCTGGTCAAGGGCGGCAAGGTTGCCGTCGTGCGGGAACGCCAGACGGTCGAGGCCCTGATCGCGCTCGACCGCAAGGCCCCCTGGCAGGGCCGAAAGACCCCGCGCGGCAAATAGTTGGGCAACCGGTTCGGGGGCGGCTAGACTGGCTCCCACTGGTTTCCCGTCCGCCGGGGTGAGGATGACCGACGCGTCGCCGGAGCACCGAGAGCCGACGTCCGCCGCCGAAGGGCCGGCGGCGCCCGGACTCGTCCGGCGCCTGTGGCTCGCCCGCTTCGCCATCGCCTGGGAACGCGCCTGGCCCGCCTTGTGGCCGGCGCTGACCGTCGCCGGCGTTTTCTCGATCGTCGCCCTGCTCGACCTGCTGCCGCGCCTGCACATGGCGCTGCACGCCGCCGCCCTTGCGCTGTTCCTCGGCGCGCTGGGCCTCGCGCTGTGGCGCGCGCGCGCGGCGTTCGTTTTCCCCGCGCACGATGCCGGGCGCCGGCGGCTGGAAATCGCCAGCGGCTTCGCGCATCGCCCGCTCGCCGCCCTCGAAGACGACATCGCCGCCGGCAAGGGCGATCCGCAGACGCGCGCACTGTGGCGCGCGCACCGCCAGCGCATCTTCGCACGGCTCGCCGCCGTGCGCGTGGGCGCACCGCGTCCCGGCATGCCCGTGCGCGATCCGCGCGCCATGCGTCTGCTGCTGATCCTGGCGCTCGCCGTCGCGGTGGGTGCGGGCGGCGATCGCGCGGGCCGCAATTTCGCGCGCGCCTTCGTGCCGGGTGTGGACGACGCGGCCGCCCTGCCCGGCGCGCTCGATCTGTGGATCACGCCGCCCGCCTATACCGGCCTGCCGCCGGTACTGCCGCGCGCGGACGTGGCGGGCATCGCAGTCCCGGTCGGCAGCCAGCTCATCGCGCAGGTCTCGGGCGGCAACGCGCCGCCGCGCCTGACGCTCGACGCCAAGCCCATGCCCTTCGCGCCCATCGAAGGGGCGGGCCCGCTGCCGCCGGGCGCGCAGAACGCGCCCGCCAAGGCGCGCCTGCAAAGCTGGCGCGTGGCGAGCGAACTTTCCGCTGGCAAGCGGCTGGCGGTCGAACAGGGTTCGCGCACGCTGGGCGCCTGGGACCTGACGCTGATCCCCGATCAGGCGCCGAAGGTGGAATTCGTGCAGCCCCCGCACGCGGGCCAGCGCGCGAGCCTGCGCATGGAATACCGCGCCACCGACGATTACGGCGTCGCAGGCGTGCAGATGGAAATCCGCCGCGACGCGCCGCCCGAAAATCAGGGCGTGGGCGCCCCCATCGATCTGGCGCTGCCCCTGTCGGGCCCGCGCGCGAAGGAAACGGGCGCGCCCGCCTTCTTCGACCTGACGTCCCACCCGTGGGCGGGCCTGCCGGTGAGCGCGACGCTGCGCGCGACCGACGTCGCCGGCCAGACGGGCGTGTCGGAGACGATCAAGTTCGTGCTGCCCGAGCGCACGTTCCAGAACCCCGTCGCGCGCGCTATCATCGAAATGCGCAAGCTCGTCATCGCCGAGCCGCCACGCCGCCCGGTCGTGGCGCGCGCGCTTGCCGCCATCGCGTCGAACCCGATCCAGTTCGGCGAAGACCCGGTCGTGCTGCTTTCCCTTCG
>JAYRKO010000304.1:0-4121 GCA_041905745.1 Tagaea sp.
CGACCTCGTGCATCTCGCGCGTGCGGATCTGGATCTCGATGCGCTGGCGCTCGGGCCCGAAGATGCCGGTGTGCAGCGAACGGTAGCCGTTGGGCTTCTGGACGGAGATGTAATCCTTGAAGCGGCCCGGCACGACCGGCCAGCGCGAATGGATCGAGCCGAGCGCGCGGTAGCATTCGGCCGTATCCGCGACGATGACGCGGAAGGCCATGATGTCGGACAACTGCTCGAAGGCGACGTTCTTGCGCTGGGTCTTGCGCCAGATCGAGAACGCGGTCTTCTCGCGCCCCGAAACCTGCGCGTCGATCCCCTCCTCCTTCAACGCCGCGGCGATCTGGTCGGCGATGCGCGCGACCATGTCCTGCCCGCGCGCGCGCAGATGCTGGAGACGCGTGACGATCGACTCGCGCGCGTCGGGATTGAGGACGCCGAAGGCGATGTCCTCGAGCTCCTCCTGGATGCGGCGCATGCCGATGCGCTCGGCCAGCGGCGCGTAGATTTCCATCGTCTCGCGCGCGATGCGCTGGCGCTTCTCGATCTTCGGGATGAAGCCCAGCGTGCGCATGTTGTGCAGCCGGTCGGCGAGCTTCACGAGCAGCACGCGGATGTCTTCCGACATCGCCAGCAGCAGCTTGCGGAAATTCTCGGCCTGCTTGGCCTTGTCCGACTGCGCCTGCAACTCGAGGCGCGACAGCTTCGTCACGCCGTCGACCAGCCGCGCGATCTCGGGGCCGAAAAGCCGCTCGATCTCCTCGATGCTGGCAAGCGTGTCCTCGACCGTGTCGTGCAGCAGCGCCGTCACGATGGTCGCGGTGTCGAGCTTGTAGCTCGTCAGGATGCCCGCCACTTCGAGCGGGTGGGAGAAATAGGGATCGCCCGAGGCGCGCATCTGCGCGCCGTGGACCTTCATCGAATAGACATAGCCGCGATTGATCAGGTCTTCGTCGGCGTCGGGGTCGTAGGTCTTGACGCGCTCGACCAGTTCGAAGGCCCGCATCATCGGCGGGCGCACCCGCTTGGGCGCCTCGGCGCCCTGCGGCGGCGCCGGCGCGGGGCCGGCTTCCGCCGTCGCTGCAGGGGTATCGGTGGCGCCGTCGGCGGTCACCTCGCCCCCGCTTTCCGTTACTCTTCGGCCGTCGCCGCGTCGCCGCCGGCGGCGAGCTTCTCTTCCGCGTCCTCGATTTCCATCTCGTCCTCGATGCCTTCCATCGTGGCGTCCTCGGCCACGCCGGCGACGTCGCGGTCGGCCGCGAGAAGCTCCATCGCGTCTTCCTCGGGCTCCTCGCTCTCGACCTGGCGCTGGAGGCCCTGGACGAGCGACTGGCGCAGGTTGTCGATGTCGAGCGAGTTGTCGGCGATCTCGCGCAGCGCGATGACCGGGTTCTTGTCGTTGTCTTTCTCGACCGTCAGCGGCGAGCCCGCCTGGATCTCGCGCGCGCGCTGCGCGGAGAGCATGACGAGTTCGAAACGGTTGGGAATCTTGACGACGCAGTCTTCGACGGTAACGCGAGCCATAGGAAACTCCGGAGGGCTGGGCGACAGAGTCGCAAAAGGGCCAAAGAATATAGCCGCTACCGCATTGCAAAACAACCGAATTGATCGCCCGAAAACGCCGCCGCTTCAGGGGCTTGGCGGCGGATCGGCGATCGGCCGGCAGACCGTATCGGCCGGCAGTGCCGCGACCAGATCGGCCAGCGCCGCACCGTCCGCCGGGTGGCGCCAGTCGGGGGCCACGTCGGCCAGCGGCTTCAGGACGAACGCCCGCTCGCGCATGCGCGGGTGCGGCAGGATCGGGGCCGGGCCGGCGCGCACGGCGCCGTCGTAGTCGATGAGGTCGAGATCGAGCGCGCGGGCGGCGTTGGGAACCGTGCGCACGCGCCCGAAGGCGCGCTCGACCGCGTGAAGGCGTTCGAGCAGCGCTTCGGGCGCAAGCTTCGTATCGAGCCTGACGACAGCGTTCGCGTACCAGGGTTGGTCCGACGGCGGCCAAGGCGGGCTTTCGAAGATGCGCGAGCGCTGCGCCACACGCAGGCCGGCCGCGTCGAGCGCGTCCATCGCCGCAAGCAGCGTGCGCGAAGGCTCGCCCGCTTCGCTCGGAAGATTGGCGCCGAGTGCGACGAGGATCATCGTGCGGCCCGCCTTGTGCGCGCCGCGCAAAGCGGATAAGGAACCGGCATTCGGTTATTTCCGCAACTTTGTTGCCGGTCGTTTTTATCCGAGAGGAATTCCACCATGGCCTTCTATCCGCAGGAGCGCCTCGCGCTCTTCATCGACGGTCCCAATCTCTACAACGCGGCGCGCGCGCTCAACTTCGACATCGACTATCGCCGTCTGCTCCAGCTTTTCCAGAGCAAGGGCCGACTCATCCGCGCTTTCTACTACACCGCGCTTGCCGAGGATCAGGATTATTCGCCGATCCGTCCGCTCGTCGACTGGCTCGACTACAACGGCTTCACGATGGTGACGAAGCCGATGAAGGAATTCACCGACCAGACCGGCCGCCGCCGCTTCCGCGGCAGCATGGATATCGAGCTGGCCGTCGACATGATGGATCTCGCCGACAAGATCGACCATGCCGTGCTGTTCTCCGGCGACGGCAATTTCCGCCGTCTCGTCGAGGCCGTGCAGCGGCGCGGCGTGCGCGTGTCGGTCGTCTCGACCATCCGCACCCAGCCGCCGATGGTGGCCGACGAACTCCGCCGGCAGGCCGACATGTTCGTCGACCTCGCCGATCTCGCCCAGCACATCCAGCGCGCGGCCGGCGAACGGCGCGACGCCTCGGGCGGCATGCAGCCGCCGGCCGACAACGCTTGACGGCGGCCGGACGCGAACCGGGCCGGGACTGCGCGCTCTGCCCGCGGCTTTGCGCGCTGCGCGCCAAGCTGCGCGCCGAACACCCCGCGTGGCACAATGCGCCCGTGCCGAGCTTCGGCAACCCGGCCGCCCCGCTGCTCGTCGTGGGCCTTGCCCCCGGCCTCAAAGGGGCGAACCGCACGGGACGGCCCTTCACCGGCGACTATGCGGGCGATCTCCTCTACGCGACGCTGAAGAAGTTCGGCCACGCGCGCGGCACCTATCGGGCGGGCCGCGAGGATGCCGCGTGGGTTCCCGACGATCTCGAACTGACGGGCGCGCGCCTGACGAACGCGGTGCGCTGCCTGCCGCCGGCGAACAAGCCGCTGCCGGCGGAAGCCGTCGCGTGCCGCCCGTTCCTGAAGGCGGAGATCGACGCGATGGCGGGCTTGCGCGTCGTGCTCGCACTGGGCCGGGTGGCGCACGACGCCGCGCTTGCCGCATTCGGCCTGCGCGCCTCGGCCGCGAAGTTCGGGCACGGCGCGTTCCACACCCTTCCCGGCGGTCGGCTTCTCGCCGACAGCTACCATTGCTCGCGCTACAACACGAACACGCGCCGCCTGACGCCGGAAATGTTCGAATCCGTATTCGCGGAAATCGCCAAGCGCCTCGCCTGACCGCGCGTCAGGCGACGAGGTCGCGCAGCTCGAGGACGTGCAGCGTCAGCCGGCGCCAGCCGCCGCGCAGCGGATAGTTTCGTTCGACCGGACCTTCGGCCCGGAAGCCGAGCTTGGCGAGGACGCGTTCGGACGCGGCATTGCCCGGGAACGTCTCGGCCACCATGCGGCGCACGCCCAGCCGGCGCGCATGCGCCACGATCGCCTCGCCGGCTTCGGTGGCGAAGCCCTGCCCGCGATACGCCGCCCCCACCCAGTAGCCGAACCCCGGCACGCCGTCGCGCGGACCGCCGAAACCGGTCGTGCCCACGAACGTGCCGTCGGCACGGCGTATCGCGAAGACGTGGCCGCCCGGGCCGGTGCGCAGCTCGATCCATTCGCGCGCCGCCTCCACCGTCAGCGGCTCGGGCATGTGCGAGAGCATCGCGATCGCGCCGGGATCGGTGCCGAGCTGTTCGGCGAAGTGTCGCGCGTCCTCGGGGGAGAGCGGGCGCATCTCCAGCCGCGCGGTGCGCAGCACGCTTGCGTTGGTCGCGTAGAGGAGCGGGACGCGCATGCCTAGCCGCGCGTGGCGAGAAGGCGCGCCTGGCTGCGCTTCCAGTCGCGCGTGGCGACGGCTTCGCGCTTGTCGGCCTTCTTGCGCCCCTTGGC
>JAYRKO010000305.1:0-4115 GCA_041905745.1 Tagaea sp.
GTCTCGGCGACGAGGCGCGGCAGGCGGCGCATGTCGGTCACGTCCTTGCCGTCGAACTTGACGATGACGTCGCCGGCCTTGATCGCGGCCTTGGCGGCCGGGCCGTCGTCGGGCACGCGCGCGACCATGGCGCCGCGCGCCTTGTCGAGACCCACGCTCTCCGCGATCTCGTCGGTGACGGTCTGGATGTTGACGCCCAGCCAGCCGCGGCGCACGCGGCCGTCCTTGCGCAGCTGCGCCACGACGTTCTTGGCGATGGCCGCCGGGATCGAGAAGCCGATGCCGATCGAACCGCCGGTCTGCGAATAGATCGCGGTATTGACGCCCACGACCTCGCCCGAAAGGTTGAAGAGCGGGCCGCCCGAGTTGCCGCGGTTGATCGACGCGTCGGTCTGGATGAAGTCGTCGTAGGGGCCGGCGTTGATGTCGCGGTTGCGCGCCGAGATGATGCCCTGCGTGACCGAGCCGCCGAGGCCCAGCGGATTGCCGATCGCCACGACCCAGTCGCCCACGCGCGCCTTGTCGCTGTCGCCGAAGGGCACGTGCGCGAGCGGCGCCTTGCTCTCGACCTTCAGCAGCGCCAGATCGGTGCGCTGGTCTTTGCCGACGAGCTTGGCGGGCAGCTTCTGGCCGTCGTGGAAGACGACGCTGATCTCGTCGCCGCCGTCGATGACGTGGTTGTTGGTGACGATGTAGCCCGAGGCGTCGATGACGAAGCCCGAGCCCAGCGACTGGCCCTTGCGCTGGGGCTGCTGGTCGGGACCGCGGCCCTGACGGTCGAAGAAGTCCTTGAAGAATTCCTCGAACGGCGAACCGGGCGGGAACTGCGGCATCTCGGGCCGGCGCTGCTGGGGGGCTTGCCCCTGCGGCCCGCGCTGGCCGGGCGTGGCGGCGGCGGTCTGCGTCGTCGAGACCTGGATCGAGACGACCGCGGGCAGCAGCCGCTCGGCGAGATCGGCGAAGGTCGAGGGCGCGAGCGTCGTCGGGATCGGACGGCTCTGCGCGAGGGCGGGGACAGGGGCCAGCGCCTGAAGCGCCAGGACCGAGGAGAGGGCTGCGGCTGCGAATGCGCGGGCGATCACGGGTTGGCTCCTTGTTTCTTCGGATCGGACCGGTCGGGCCACGCCGGGGCGATTCCTTCCCCGATTATGCGCCGGCCCGGCCCGGTCGCGACAGTCGGATATATAGGTTCGATTGCGGCGAAATGGCGACCGCCGGGGGCCTTTCAAGACCCCCGGCGGTGCCGCACGGGTAACGGCGGGTTACGGGTGCTAGCGCCGGGCGGGCGCCGGCTGGCCGGGCCGCATTTCGCGGAAATAGCGGAAGAATTCGCTGTCGGGCGTCAGCACGATGGTCGAATTCGAGTCCGCCAGCACCTTCCGGTAGGCCTCGAGCGAACGCCAGAAGGCGTAGAACTCGGGGTTCGAGCCGTAGGCGTTGGCGGCAATCTGCGCGGCCTCGTTGTCGCCCTGGGCGCGCGCCTCGGCGGCCTTGCGGTTGGCGTCGGCGAGCAGGACCGTGCGCTCGCGGTCGGCCTCGCCGCGGATGCGTTGCGCGGCTTCCGCACCCTCGGCGCGAAGCTGCGTGGCCTCGCGCACGCGCTCGGTCTGCATGCGCGCGAAGATGGCGGGCGCGTTATCGGGGTGCAGGTCGGCGCGCATGATTCGCACGTCCACCACCTCGATGCCGAAATTGCGGCCCGCACCCACGACGCGCGTGGTGATGTCGCGCATCAGCTCGCCGCGCCGCGCGGTCAGCAGCGTCTCGAAGCTCACCTGGCCGAACACGTCGCGCGTGGCCGACTGCACGATCGAGGCGAGGCGCTGGCGCATGCCCTGCTCGGTGCGCACCGACTGGAAGAACAGCAGCGGATCGATGATGCGGTAGCGCGCGAAGCTGTCCATCACGATGCGCGTGCGGTCGCCCAGCACGACTTCGGTCGGCTCGGCGTCGAAATCGAGCAGGCGCTTCTCGAAATAGAGCACGTTCTGCAGGAACGGAATCTTCAGCTTCAAGCCGGGTTCCTGCACGACGCGCACGGGCGCGCCGAACTGCAGCACCATCGCCTGCTGTGCCTGCCCGACCGTGAAGAACGTCGCGGTCGAAAGGAAGCCGAGGGCGACGAGGATCGCGCCGAAGACGATCAGAAAGCGGTTCATCGGGCGACTCCCTGCTGGCCGGACTGGCCTTGCGCGGCGGGCGGTGCCGGCCGGCGCATGAGTTCGTTGAGCGACATCAGCGGAATGACACCTGGCTGGCCGGCGGCGCCGCTCTGGTCGACGATGACCTTCTGGTTGCCGCGCAGCACCGATTCCATCGTTTCGAGATAGAGGCGCTGGCGCGTGACGTCGGGCGCGATCTTGTAGGCTTCGAGAAGGGCGAGATAGCCCGCCACGTCGCCCTGCGCGCGCGCCACCACCTGCTGGCGATAGCCTTCGGCTTCCTGCAGCAGGCGCTGCGCTTCGCCGCGTGCGCGCGGCACGATGTCGTTGCGGTAGGATTCCGCCTCGTTCTGGGCGCGCTCGCGGTCGGCGCGCGCGCGCTGCACGTCGCGGAACGCGTCGACGACCTGTGCGGGCGGATCGACCGCGCGCAGTTCGATGCGGCTCACCTGCACGCCCGACTGGTAGCTGTCGAGCATCGCCTGCATGAGCTGCGTGGAACGTTCCTCGAGCTTGGCGCGGCCCTCGGTCAGCATGTCCTGCGCGGTCATCTGGCCGGCGGCCTCGCGCATCGCGCTTTCGGCGACGGCCTTAACCGTCGCTTCCTGCGAGGCGATGTTGAAGAGGAACAGGCCCGCGTCGCGGATGCGCCAGAAAACCGTGTAGCGCACGTCGATGATGTTGGCGTCGCCCGTCAGCAGCAGCGCTTCCTCGGGCACCGGCCGCTCGCGCCCGCGCCCGTCCGGCGCGTCGCGGAAACCGACATTGAGCGTGTTGACCGCCGTGACCGACGGCGTGAGCACCGTCTCGACCGGCCAGGGCAGGTGGTAGTTGAGGCCGGGCTGCGCCGAGCGCACCCATTCGCCGAAGCGCAGCACGACGCCCTGCTGGTCGGGACGCACGGTGTAGAAGCCCGTCGCCAGCCACAGCGCGACGAGCGCGATGAAGCCCAGCACGAGGCCGCGCCCTGCACCCATGCCGCCGGGCAGGAAATCGCGCAGGCGTTCCTGACCCTGCCGGATGATGTCCTCGAAATCGGGGCCCTTGCCGCCGCCGCCGCCGAACGGACCGCCGCCGCCGGGCCGGCCGCCCCACGGATTGGGCTTCTGGCCGTTACCGCCGCCACCGCCCCAGGGACCGCCACCTTGATTCCACGGCATCGCTTTTCCGATCCTCTCGTCCATCCGGCCGCGCGACGGGCCAGTTGGCCCGGGGCGCTTGCCCGCTTATATAAGCGTCGGCCCCGACGGGGCCAAGCCCGCAAACGTGCGGGCATCGCCCATGTGGGGGTCCAAGTCCCCGCAATCAAGACAGGATTTCGCCCGTGAGCGCCCCCACCGAAGCCCAGATCCTCGACGCGCTGAAGAAGATCCCCGATCCCGACCGCCGGCAGGACATCGTTTCGCTGGGCATGGTGCAGGGCGTGGTCGTCAAGGACGGGCACGTGATGTTCTCGCTGGAGGTCGACGCCAAGCGCGGCCCGGCGCTGGAACCGCTGCGCAAGGCGGCCGAAAAGGCGGTCGAGGCGCTGACGGGCGTGCTGAGCGTGACCGCCGTGCTGACCGCGCAGAAGGCCGACGCGAAGGCCGCACCCGCACGGCAGGCGGGCGCAGGCCCCGCCGGCGGGCCCAACGCGCCCGGCGGCAAGATGCTCGTGCCCGGCGTGCGCGCGATCGTGGCGGTCGCCTCGGGCAAGGGCGGCGTGGGCAAGTCGACGACGGCGACCAACCTCGCCATCGCGCTGTCGCTCAAGGGCCTGAAGGTCGGCATGCTCGACGCCGACATCTACGGCCCCTCGCAACCGCGCATGCTCGGCATCTCCGGCAGGCCCAATTCGCCCGACGGCAAGACGCTCACGCCCATGCAGAACTACGGCATCAAGTGCATGTCGATGGGCTTCCTCGTGCCGGAAGACACGCCGATGATCTGGCGCGGGCCGATGGTGATGGGCGC
>JAYRKO010000306.1:0-4074 GCA_041905745.1 Tagaea sp.
ACAGCAATCCGTCCTTCAACACCAGCGTGCGGTCCATCCGCGCGGCCAGTTCGGGATTGTGCGTGGCGACGAGCGCCGCAAGCCCGGTGTTGCGCACCAGCGCCAGCAGTTCGACGAACACGCCCTCTGCCGTGCGCGGGTCGAGGTTGCCGGTCGGCTCGTCGGCCAGCAGCACGCGCGGCGAATTCGCGACCGCCCGCACGATCGCCACGCGCTGCTGCTCGCCGCCCGACAGCCGCGCGGGACGATGGTCGACGCGTGCGGAAAGCCCGACGCGGCCGAGCAGATCGTTCGCGCGCGCTGCCGCCGCATCGCGCGTCTTGCCGGCGATGAGCTGAGGCATCATCACGTTTTCCAGCGCCGAAAATTCGGGCAGCAGGTGGTGGAACTGGTAGACGAAGCCCAGCGAATTCAGCCGCTCGCGCGTGCGCTCCGCCTCGCCCATGCGCGCGCAGTCGCGCCCGCCGATACGGATCGTCCCCTCGTCCGGACGCTCCAGCAGGCCCGCGCAATGCAGCAGCGTCGACTTGCCCGCACCCGACGGCCCGACCAGCGCCACGCACTCCCCCGGCATCAGGCGCAGATCCGCACCGCGCAGCACGTGCAGTTCGCCCCCCGCCTGCCGGAAGCGGCGATGCAGGCCGACGATTTCGAGCGCGGCTTCACTCATAGCGAAGCGCTTCCACCGGATCGAGGCGCGCCGCGCGCCAGGCCGGATAGACGGTCGCGAGGAACGACAGACCCAGCGCCATCAGGACCACCTGCACGACCTCGGCCGGGTCCGATTTCGAGGGAAGCTGCGTGAGGAAATAGACCTCCGGCGAGAAGAGCTGCGTGCCTGTCAGCGCCTGCAACGCCTGCCGGATCGATTCGATGTTGGCGTTGAACGCGACGCCGAGCAGGAAGCCCGCAAGCGTGCCCAGCACGCCCACGGCCGTGCCGGCCATCAGGAAGATGCGCAAGATCGACCCGCGCGAGGCGCCCATCGTGCGCAGGATGGCGATGTCGCGCGTCTTGTCCTTCACCAGCATGATGAGCGACGAGACGATGTTGAATGCCGCCACGAGGATGATGAGCGTGAGGATCAGGAACATCACGTTGCGCTCGACCATGACGGCGTTGAAGAAGCTCGAATTGGCCTCCTGCCAGTCGTAGGCGCGCACCGGCTGGCCGGCCGCGGCGAGGATGGCGCGGCGCGCCTCGCGGATGCGCTGCGGATCCTTGACGAACACCTCGATGCCCGAGACGTCCTCGCCCGTGCGGAAGAACAGGCGCCCCGCCTCCAGCGGCAGGAAGACGAACGCGTTGTCGTATTCGTACATGCCCACTTCGTAGATCGCGACGACGCGGAAACCGCGCAGGCGCGGCATCGTGCCGAACGCGGTCGCGTTGCCCTGCGGCGAAATGAGCGTGATGCGGTCGCCGATGCCGAGCCCCATGCGGTTGGCCATGCGCGCGCCGATCATCGCCGCATCGTCGCCCGCGAAATCGGCAAGTGCGCCGCGCCGGATGTTCGAGACGACCAGCGTGCGCCGCGCCATGTCTTCCGGCCGCACGGCGCGCACGAGCGCCCCCCCCGCCACGCCGTTGGCGGTCGCCATCACCTGCCCCTCGACGAGCGGTGCCGCGTCCAGCACGTCGGGCAGCGCGCGAAAGCGGTCGGCCATCGCCGGCCAGTCCTGCAGCGGCCCGACCTGGCCCGAGATCGTGAGATGGCCGTTGAGGCCGAGGATGCGGCCGAGCAGTTCGGCCCGGAAACCGTTCATCACCGCCATGACGATGATGAGCGTCGCCACGCCCAGCGCGATGCCGCCCAGCGAGAACCACGCGATGACCGAGATGAAGCCTTCCTGCCGACGCGAACGCAGGTAGCGCAACGCCACCGACCGCTCGAAGCCGTCGAACCAGGCCATCGCCGCGCCCTCGCCCCGCCGCTTAGCCGGCCTTGGCGGTCAGGCGGTTCAGCGCCTCGTCGACCGACATCTCGACGCGCTCGCCCGTGCGACGGCGCTTGAGCTCGACCTTGCCGTTGGCAAGCCCGCGCGGCCCCACGACGAGCTGCCAGGGCAGCCCGATCAGGTCCATCGTCGCGAACTTGGCGCCCGCGCTGTCCGACGTGTCGGCGTAGAGCGTGTCCTTCCCGGCCTTGGCGAGCTTGGCGTAGAGATCCTCGCACGCCGCATCGCACTTGGCGTCGCCCGCGCGCAGGTTGACGAGCGCCACGTCGAAGGGCGCCACCGAATCCGGCCATACGATGCCGGCCTCGTCGTGGCTTGCCTCGATGATGGCGCCGGCAAGGCGCGAAACGCCGATGCCGTAGGAACCCATCTCGACCGTGATCGGCTCGCCGTTGGCGCCGGCGACCGTGGCGCCCATCGGCTTCGAGTACTTGGTGCCGAAATAGAAGATGTGGCCCACCTCGATGCCGCGCGCCTTGCGCAGCCGGTCGGCCGGCACGGTGCACTTGGCCGCGTCGTGCATCTCGCTTGTGGCGGCGTATTTCGACAGCCACTCGTCGACCAGCGGCTGCAGGTCGGCCTTGAAGTCGATCTCCTGCTTCAGCACGTCGGCGTCGAGCCACGCGGCGTCGCAGTAGACTTCCGACTCGCCCGTGTCGGCGAGGATGATGAATTCGTGGCTGAGGTCGCCGCCGATCGGCCCCGTGTCGGCGCGCATCGGGATCGCCTTCAGGCCCATGCGCGCGTAGGTGCGCAGATAGGCGACGAACATCCTGTTGTACGAGGCGCGCGCGCTCTTCCCGTCCACGTCGAACGAATACGCGTCCTTCATCAGGAACTCGCGCCCGCGCATCACGCCGAAGCGGGGACGCACCTCGTCGCGGAATTTCCACTGGATGTGATAGAGGTTGAGCGGCAGGTCCTTGTAGCTCTTGACCGACGTGCGGAAGATCTCGGTGATCATTTCCTCGTTCGTGGGCCCGTAGAGCATGTCGCGCTCGTGCCGGTCGACGATGCGCAGCATCTCCTTGCCGTAATCGTCGTAGCGCCCGCTCTGCCGCCACAGGTCGGCGGGCTGGATCGTAGGCATCAGCACCTCGATGGCGCCGGCACGATCCTGCTCCTCGCGCACGATCTGCTCGATCTTCTTCAGGACCCGGAAGCCCAGCGGCAGCCACGAATAGATGCCGGCCGCCTCCTGCCGGATCATGCCCGCGCGCAGCATCAGCCGGTGCGAGACGATCTGGGCTTCGGAGGGGTTTTCCTTGATCGTGGGCAGGAAGTAGCGCGAAAGGCGCATGGAATCGACGGGCCTCGGGGCTGGAGAACGGAAGGCGGGAGAAGCTATGCGAAGGCTAGCGCGGTGCCAAGCCTTGCTGACGGCAAGCCTCGCGCAGGGCCTCGATTTCCGGGTTGCCCAGCGCCTGGCCGTTGTAGAGGACCTTGCCGCTCAACAGGTCCATCTGCACCTGCCCCAGCTTCACGTTTGGCTGGAACAGCGGCGAACTCGACGCCACCCCGTATTTCGTGAGGTCGACCGCGATGTCGAAGGCGACCGTGTCGGGCACCTTGATCGGCGAGGGATTGAGATCGGCGCCGGCCACCGGTTTGCCGTTCACGTCGACGCCGGGCTTGTAGGCGACGTCGGCCGCCGGCCGATGCTCGGTGAAAAGCCGCCGGCAGTCCGCCCCGGTGACCTGAACCTTGGTCCCCGGTGCCGGAGTCGCGCCCTTGCCCGTCCCTTGGGCAAAAGCGGGCAAGCCGGCCACTACAAAAAATGCCGCGAAAAGCGCCCCGAAACGATGCATCGACCGCCTCCTTCGCATGCAGGATCGCCCGCCATTCTGGCTTTTTCGCGCCCTTCGGGCAAAGGCATGGGGCGCCACGGCTCCATTAGTAATTTCATTTCGTTCGTACACCCTCAATCTTTCAGAAACCGCTCGACTCCCCGACTTCGGCCGATATACTCCTGCCCAACCAATGACCCCAAACGGGGCGACGGTTCAGGCAAACACGTTACGCTTGAGGCACACGGCCCAAGTTTGGGGAGACAGACCGCCGCCAGGCCCGGACGATCCGAAAAGGATCTCCGGGTCTTGGTTTTTGCGGCCCCCGC
>JAYRKO010000307.1:0-4074 GCA_041905745.1 Tagaea sp.
GTGCGCACGCAGTCGGCCGCACTCGCCGACGCGGCGGGCGAGACGGCGCAGAAGCTCGGGTCCTCGGGCGAAGCGGTGCGCCTGCGCGTGGAAGCGCTGGAAGCCGCGGCCGACGCGACGATCGCGCGGCTGGGCGATGCGGCCGGTTCGGTCGACCGGCGCGCCAAGGATCTGGATACGACGGCCGCACTGGCTGCCCAGCGCCTCGACGAGAGCGGCGAACGCCTGCGCGCGCGCGGGATCGAGGCGGAGGCGAACGTCGCCGCGGCGACCCAGCGCCTCGACGCGACGGCCGCCGCACTCGGCCAGGACGCGCGCGAGGTGGCGGCGTCGCTCGACCGCGCGGCCGCGCGCATGGAAGCGACCGGCGAGGTCGCGCGCAACGAAGGCGCCCAGCTCGAGATCGGCGCCGATCAGGCGGCCGGGCGCGTGCGCGCGGCCGGCGAGGCGTTCCGGCAGGAAACGCACGCCATGGTGCGCGCCGCCGAGGCGGGCATGACGCAAGCCGAAACCTACGCCGGCACGCTGCACATGCGCGCCGACGAGATGACGCAGACCGCCGGCCGCGTGGGCGAGCGCCTCGACGCGCTGCACGAATCGCTGCGCGCGCGGGCGGCCGAGCTTGCCGAGACGGCGATGCTCAAGGCGGGCGATCTCGACCGCGCGGGCGAAACGCTGCGCCTGCGCGCCGAAACGATCGACGCGACGGCCGGTGCCGCGCGCGAGCGCATCGCCGCGGCGGCCGACGACGTGTCGCGCAGCGCGCGCGATCTCGACGCGACGGCCCATCAGGCGGGGCTCAAGCTGCGCGAGGGCGCCGAACTCCTCCACCAGCGCGCGATGGAAGCCGACGCCGACGTGGCGGCCGCGACCCAGCGCCTCGACGCGACGGCCGCAGCCCTCGCCAAGGACGGCCACGAGACGGCCGTCGCGGTCGACCGCGCCACCCAACGCATGGCCGCCAGCGGCGAGGTCGCGCGACGCGAGAACGAGCAGCTCGTGCTCGCTTCCGACCAGTCGGCCGCGCGCATGCGCGCGACGGGCGAGGCCGTGCGCCAGGAAACGAATGCCTTGGTCCACGCGGCCGAGGCCGGCATCGCCAAGGCCGAGGCGTGGACGCAGGAACTTCGCGAGCGCAGCGCCGAACTGTCGCAGACCGCGACGCGCGCGGGCACGCAGCTGGGCGAACTGCACGAGGACGTGCGCCGGCGCACCAACGAACTGGGCGCGCTCGCCGAGGAGAAGACGGCCCTGCTCGACCGCTCGGCCGAGACGCTGCGGTTGGGTACCGACGCGATCGGTGCGAGTGCCGCCGCGGCGCGCGCGCGCATCGACGAGGCGGCGGGCGAAGTCGCGCGCGGCGCGCGCGATCTGGAGGCCAACGCGCATCAGGCCCACCAGCGCCTGCGCGAGGCGGCCGAAGCGCTGCGTACGCGTTCGGCCGAGGCCGACGCGAACATCGCCACGGTCACCCAGCGTCTGGACGCCAGCGCGCTGGCGCTGGCCGGCGACGCGCACGAGACGGCGGTCGCCGTCGACCGGGCGAGTGCGCGCATGGAAGCGAGCGCCGAAGTGACCAAGCGCGAGCACGAACAGATCGTGCAGGCGGCCGACCAGTCGGCCCAGCGCATCCGCGCGGCCGGCGAGACGTTCCGCGCGGAAACGCAAGGGCTCGTCCATGCGGCCGAGCAGGGTCTCGACCGCGCGGGCCAGCTCGAAACGCAGATCGCGCAGCGCGCGCTGGAAACGAACGCCGCGGCCGACCGCGCGCTCTCGCGCCTCGACGAGGCGGCCGACGCGCTGCGCCGGCGCGGGCTGGAACTGGGCGAAGTGTCGGGCGCGGCGGTGCTGTCGATCGGCAATGCCGGCGACACGCTGCGCCGCGAGCACGAGCAGCTCGCATCCGTCGCAGCGCAGTCGACGGGGCGCATCGGCGAGATCGCGGCCCTTCTCGACCAGCGCTCGGGCGAGCTTGCCTCGATCGCCGCGCAGGCGGGCCAGCGCCTGAAGGAATCCTCCGAATCGCTGCGCGCGCGCACGGGCGAGCTGGAAAACTCGGCCGAGCGTTCGGCGGTGCGCGTGGGCGCCATCGACGCCGCGTTGCGCGACCAGACGCTGGCGCTGCTCAAGGGCATCGAGCAGGTGTCGGGGCGCGCGGGCGAAGTGGGTGCTGTGCTGGAAAGCCAGGTCGCCGCCGTCGCGCGCGCGTCCGACGATGCGACCGCACGCCTGCGCGCGTCGGCCGACACGTTCCGCGACCGCGCCGCCGAAATGCAGACCGTGGCCGAGGCGACGACCGAGAAGGTCTCCGCCACGGGGGCGGAATCCGAACGGCGCCTGCAGGCGCTGGCCACGCACGCGGTCGAGACGGCCGCACGACTGGAAGAAAGCGGCGAGGGTTTCCGCCAGCGTCTGGCGGACATGAACCGCGCGGCCGCGGGCGTGGGCGGGCTGATGGCCGAGGCGAGCGAGACGTTCCGTCGCCACACCGGCGACCTTCAGGTCGCGGTCGACGGCGCGCTGGCGCGCATCGGGCAGGCCGGGCAGGCGATGCGCGAGCGCACGGTCGATCTGGGCGGGGCAGCGGATGCCGCGGAAACGCGCCTGTCGATGGTGGCCGAGCTGATGCGCGGCAACGCCGGGGCGCTGGCCGACATCGCCGACCGTTCGGCGACCAAGCTCGACGCGCTGGGCGAGGCGCTGGTGCGCCGGGCGGCCGAACTTTCGGCCATGTCCGACGGCACGGCCGCGCGTCTGGGCACGGTCGACGCCGCACTGGCCGGACAGCGCGAGACGCTCATCCGCACGCTCGAAGCGCTGGGCGCGCGCGCCGAAGAACTGGGTCAGGTGCTGCGCGGGCAGGCCGACCATCTCAACGGCGTCGTCGCCGAGGCGGGCGAACGCCTGTCGGAAGTCGGCGCGCAGTTCGACCGGCAGGCCCGCGAGGCGGCCGACGCCGCCACCGTCGCGAGCCAGCGCATCGGCGAGACGGGCACGACGCTGCGCCGCCGCTCGGAGGAGCTGCAGGCCGCGTCGAGCGAGGGCGGCATGCGGCTGGAGGCGATGGGCGACGTGTTCCGCCGCCGCGCCGAGGAAGTGATGGCTGCCGTCGGCCAGGCGGCCGCGCGCATCGCGTCGGTGGGCGAAAGCTTCGCGCGCCAGTCGCGCGATCTGGGAACCTCGATGGATGCGGCCGAACGGCGCATCGCCGAGGCCGAGCGCCTGCTCGCGCACGAGGCCGAGACGCTCGATGCTGCGGCGAGCAAGGTCACGCGCGAGGCGAGCGAGGCGACCGAGGCGTTCCGCCGGCAGGCCGACGATCTCGCCACGGCCGCGGCCAACGCCAACGACGCGCAGGCGCGCCTGACGGCGAGCGAGTTCGAGGCCAAGCGCGGGCGCTTCCTGCGCGCCTCGCGCCTCGTGGTCGAAGGGCTGAACTCGCTGTCGATCGACCTTGCGCGCACGCTCGATCCGAGCGTGACCGACCGCGTGCTGAAGGAGTTCCTCGGCGGCGACCGCGGCGTGTTCGTGCGCCGGCTCCTGCGCCTCAACTGGGGCACGACGGGCAAGGTCGTGCAGAAGCGCTACGGCGAGGACGCGGATTTCCGGCGCTACGTGACCGACTATCTCACGCAGTACGACCGCCTCATCGCCGACGCGCGCGAGGCCGATCCGGAGAACGTGCTGGTCTCGACCTTCCTGTCGGCCGACGTCGGCAAGCTCTACATGACGCTCGCCTCGATCGTGGGCTGGAAGAAGTAGCCTAGTCGTAGAAGGCAGGCGAACGCTTCAGGCTGCGGCTCTGCGGCAGGTCGTGGTTGATCCACAGCGTGCCGCGTTCGGCGCGCAGCACCGCGTCGATGCGCGCGAGCGAGGCGCGCGTGGCGTCGGCATCCGTGTTCATCGACGGCACGCGGCGGTTGTCCCAGTTGTCGCGGAAATGGGCCGCGTCGCCCGACAGCACGATCGTGCCGGCGCCCGCCAGCCGCACGCGCAGCGACTGGTGGCCCGGCGTGTGGCCGGGCGTGGAAAGGATCACGACCGAGCCGTCGCCGAACACGTCGAGATCGCCGT
>JAYRKO010000308.1:0-4071 GCA_041905745.1 Tagaea sp.
TGGGGGTGGACGAGGTCCTGCGCCTGCTTTTCGCCCGCGAAGGCCGCCCGCAGGCGGGCGGGCGCGACGCCAAGCGTCCTTGACTTGCCGGCCCGCGCGCGTAAATTCGCCCGGTTTCCAACCATCGAACGAGAATTGCCATAGCCCGTCCTGTCCAGGAATCCGCGCCCGCCAAAGACGGCCCGCGCGTCAATGACGAGATCGAATCGCCCGACCTGCGCCTCATCGGCGCCGAGGGCGAAATGCTCGGTGTGGTGAACATCTTCGACGCGCTGCAGCTGGGCTGGGATGCCGGGCTCGACGTGGTCGAGGTCAGTCCGAACGCCGAGCCGCCCGTCGCCAAGCTGCTCGACTTCGGCAAGTTCAAGTACGAGCAGCAGAAGAAGGCCAACGAAGCCCGCAAGAAGCAGAAGGTCATCGAGATCAAGGAGATCAAGATGCGCCCGGGCATCGACGACCACGACTACGACGTCAAGAAGCGGGCGATGGTCCGCTTCCTCGAGGAAGGCGACAAGGTCAAGGTCACGCTGCGCTTCCGCGGCCGCGAGATGGTCCACCAGGAACTGGGCACCCAGCTCCTCGACCGGCTTAAGGGCGAGCTTGGCGAACTCGCCAAGGTCGAGGCCCATCCGCGCATGGAAGGCCGCCAGATGACGATGGTCATCGCGCCGAAGTAAGCTTCTGACGTAAAAGGGGTTTTTCGGGTCCGGGCGGGCACTTGCCAAGCCCGGCACCCGCTTGTATAACGCGCCCCTTCCAATTGCGCGGCCACGGCCGAGGGAAAGCGTGTTTAGGGGGCTTCGGCCCTCCCGCCTCCCGGAACGGGCATGCCCAACCGCGCGGAACTTCGAAGGAGTTTCAAATGCCCAAGATGAAGACGAAGTCTGCCGCGAAGAAGCGGTTCAAGGTCACGGCCAGCGGCAAGGTTCTCGCTGCCGTCGCCAACAAGCGCCACAACCTGCGCAAGCGCCCGCAGAAGATGAAGCGCACCGCGCGCGGCACCGTCGCGCTGACGCATGGCGAAGAAGTGCGCGTGAAGCGCTTCTTCCTGCCCTACGCCTGATCTGACGCCAGCGGATATAGAGGAGCACTCAAATGGCTCGTGTTAAGCGCGGCGTCACCCAGCGTGCCCGCCACAAGAAGGTCATCGACCAGGCCGCCGGTTACGTCGGCCGCAACGGCAACACCTATCGCGCGGCGCTCGAGCGCCTCGAGAAGGGCCTGCGGTACGCCTACCGCGACCGCCGCAACAAGAAGCGCGAGTTCCGCGCGCTCTGGATCCAGCGCATCAACGCCGGTGCGCGCGAGCACGGTCTCACCTACTCGAACCTCATCGCGGGCCTGAAGAAGGCGGCGATCGAGATCGACCGCAAGGTGCTGGCCAACATCGCGATGACGGATCCCGAGGGTTTTGGCGCCTTGGTCGCGAAGGCCAAGGCCGCCCTCTAAGCCGTCCCGTCAGGGACGCTTTTACGACCCGATGGAGGGGGTCTGGCCGAACCGGCCGGGCCCCCTTTTTCGTCGCACGACGGTGACCGGAACATGGACGACCTGAAAGAGATCGAGACCGAACTGGCCGCGAAGATCGACGCGGCCGGCACGCTTGAGGCGCTGGACGCCGTGCGCGTCGAGACGCTGGGCAAGAAGGGCCGCGTCACCGACCTGATGAAGACGCTCGGCACGCTGGCACCGGACGAGCGCAAGGCGCGCGGTGCCGCACTGAACGTGCTCAAGGACGCGATCGCCGCGAAGCTCGACGCCCGCAAGGCGACGCTGGAGCGTTCGGCCCTCGACGCGCGGCTCGCGGGCGAGACGGTCGACGTGACGCTGCCGGTGCGCGCCGTGCCGGAGGGACGCATCCACCCGATCAGCCAGACGATCGACGAACTCGTCACGATTTTCGGCGAGATGGGCTTTTCGGTCGCCGAAGGTCCGGACATCGAGAGCGACGACTACAACTTCACGCGCCTCAACATTCCGCCCGAGCATCCAGCACGCCAGAGCCACGACACGTTCTATCTGGTCGGCGAGAACGGCCAGCAATACGGCAACGTGCTGCGCACGCACACCAGCCCCGTGCAGGTGCGCACGATGCTGTCGGCCAAGCCGCCCATCCGCATCGTGGCGCCGGGCCGCACCTACCGTTCGGATTCCGACGCCACGCACTCGCCCAACTTCCACCAGATCGAAGGGCTGGTCGTCGATACGACGAGCAACATGGGCCATCTCAAGGGCTGCCTCGTCGAGTTCGTGCGCGCCTATTTTGAGATCCCCGACCTGCGCTACCGCTTCCGCCCCAGCTATTTTCCCTTCACCGAACCTTCGGCGGAGATGGACATCGCCTGCACGCGCGGCGGCGGCGAGCTGAAGCTCGGCGTGGGCGACGACTGGCTGGAAATCCTCGGCTGCGGGATGGTGAACCCCAAGGTTCTCGCCATGTGCGGCATCGATCCCGAGAAGTACCAGGGCTTCGCCTTCGGCATGGGGATCGAGCGCGTGGCGATGCTGAAATACGGCATTCCCGACCTACGCACCTTCTACGAGGCCGACCTGCGCTGGCTGAAGCATTACGGCTTCCTCGGCATCGACGTTCCCACGCTCACCGGCGGTCTCGCGCGATGAAATTCACGCTCTCCTGGCTCAAGACGCATCTCGACACGAACGCCTCGCTCGACGAGATCGCCAAGGCGCTCACCAACGTCGGCCTCGAACTCGAAGGCATCGCCGATCGCGCCAAGGCGCTGGCCCCCTTCAAGGTCGCCTACGTCGTCGAAGCCAAGCCCCATCCCGACGCCGACCGCCTGCGCGTGTGCCAGGTCGACACCGGCAGCGGCATCGTGCAGGTCGTGTGTGGTGCGCCCAATGCGCGCACCGGCATGAAGGGCGTGTTCGCGCCCGCCGGCACGGTCGTGCCGGGTACGGGCCTGCTGCTCAAGGCCGGCCAGATCCGCGGGCAGGCGTCCAACGGCATGCTCGTCTCGATGCGCGAGATGGGCCTCGGCGAGGACCACGACGGCATCATCGACATGCCCGCCGACGCGCCCGTGGGCGTGCCGTTCGCGGGCCTGCTGGGCTTCGACGATCCGGTCATCGAAATCGCGATCACACCCAACCGCGCCGACTGCCTTGGCGTGCGCGGTGTCGCACGCGACCTTGCGGCCGCGGGCCTCGGCAATCTCAAGCCGCTGCCGCCCGTCAAGGTGCCGGGCAGCTACAAGTCGCCCGTGGGCGTGCGCTTCGAGCTGCCGGAAGCCGGGCACTGCCCGCTGTTCGTGGGCCGGCATTTCCGCGGCCTCAAGAACGGCCCGTCGCCCAAGTGGCTGGCCGACCGCCTGCTGTCGATCGGCCTCCGGCCGATCTCGACGCTCGTCGACATCACGAACTTCTTCACCTTCGACACGAACCGCCCGCTGCACGTGTTCGACGCGGGCAAGCTCAAGGGCGGGCTCGTGCTGAAGCCGGCCAAGGGCGGCGAGACGTTCGCGGCCCTCAACAACAAGAGCTACACGATGGCCGGCGGCGAGACGATGATCTGCGACGACAGCGGCATCGTGTCGATGGGCGGCCTGATGGGCGGCACGGGCACGGGCTGCGACGGGACGACGACCGAGATGTTCCTCGAAGTGGCACTCTTCGATCCGATCCGCGTCGCCACGACCGGCCGCCACCACCAGATCCTGTCCGACGCGCGCTACCGCTTCGAGCGCGGCCTCGACCCTGCGGCCGTGATCGAGGGCATGGAAGCGGCGACGAAGATGGTGCTGGAACTGTGCGGCGGCGAGGCGTCCGAGCCCGTCGTGACCGGTGCTGTGCCGGAATGGAAGCGTACCTATACGCTGCGTGCGGAACGCTGCGCGACGCTGGGCGGGCTCGACGTGCCGAAGGCCGAACAGGCGAAGGTGCTGGCAAGCCTCGGCTTCAAGGTCGCCGAGAAGGCGGACGGTTTCGACGTCGAGCCGCCGTCGTGGCGCGCGGACGTGCACGGCGAGGCCGACCTCGTCGAGGAAGTGCTGCGCATCAAGGGCTACGACGCGATCCCGGCGGTGAAGATGCCGCGCGACACCGCGATGC
>JAYRKO010000309.1:0-4070 GCA_041905745.1 Tagaea sp.
CACGAGATGCGCCGCCACCTCCTCCCCGCCCTCGCCCTGTTCCTGGGCGCCGCCGGCAGCTACGCCTTCGCCGCCGGCAGCCACACGGTCGTGCAGTCCGACAAGAAGTTCTCGGAAAGCGAGATGACCATCGCCAAGGGCGACACGATCGTCTTCAAGAACGAGGACCCGTTCACCCACAACGTCTATTCCCAGTCGCCCGGCATCGCCTTCGAGCTGAAGGTGCAGAAGCCCGGCGAGTCGAGCGACATCAGGTTCGAGCGCGAAGGCTCGGGCGAGATCCGCTGCGCCATCCACCCGCAGATGAAGCTGAAGCTCACCGTCAAATAGCCAGCCGGCGAACGCGGCCGCCATGCGCATCCGGGGCAAGATCCTCGTCGGGCTCGCCGTCGTCGTCTGCGTGACGATGGCGATGGGCGGCTACGCCGTCGTCGGCCTGCGCCAGGCCGCCGCACTCACCGAGCGGCTCTACGACGGGCCGCTGATGGCGAGCGACTTCGCGGGCTCGGCCACCGCGAACTTCGCGCGCCTCGATCTGGCGCTCGGCCGCGCGCTCGAACGCCTGCGCGCGGGCGAGAAGGCCGACCCGAAGGACGTGAAGCGCTTCGAGGAAGCGCTCCTCGACGACCTCGCCGTCGTCGAGGAGCGCGCCCCCGAGGCCGAGAGCGTCGCGCGCGTGGAAGCGGTGCGCGAAGCGCTCGGCCGCTGGACGAAGGCGCGCGAACGCGCGCTGGCGGGCGCGCCCGACGCGGCGGCGACGCGCGAGATCGCCGGGCTCGCGCGCGAACTGGGCGGCAAGCTCGAGATCCTGAACGAAGGCGCCAAGGAGCAGGGCTACAATTTCCGCCAGGAAGCGGGCCGGCGCGTCGAGGCCTACGTGATCGCGCTTTCCGGCGCGGTGCTGGCGGCCGTTCTCGTGGCCGCGTGCATCGGCGTGGCGCTCGCGCGCAACATCGGTTCGCCCATCGGCGCGATGACCGCCGCGATGAGCAAGCTCGCCGCCGGGGACAACGACGTCGAAATTCCAAGCCGCGGGCGTGCGGACGAGATCGGCGACATGGCCGCGGCCGTCGCGCGCTTCCGCGAATGCGCGATCGACAACGACCGGCTGCGCGCCGAAACCGCGCGGCTCGCCGAGGAGTCCGAAGAGCGCCGCCGGCGCCGCATGGCCGAGATGGCCGAGGCGGTGCGCGAGACGTCCGCCGCGGTCGATTCGATCGCCGCGGCCACCGGCAGCGTCGACGGGGCGGCCGAAGGCATGGCGCGGCGCGCGAGCGAGGTGCTGGCCGAAAGCCAGGCCGTCGCCGCCGCGTCCGAAGAAGCGCTCGTCAATGTCGAGACGGTTTCCTCGGCCGCCGAGGAGCTTTCCGCCTCGATCCGCGAGATCTCCGGTCAGGTCGCGCGCGCCTCGGCCGTGACGCGTCAAGCGGTGGCGAGCGGCGAGAACGCGCAGGCGACCATCCGCTCGCTCTCCGACGTCGTCGCGCGCATCTCGGAGGTGAGCAAGCTCATCGGCGAAATCGCAGGCCACACGAACCTGCTGGCGCTCAACGCCACGATCGAGGCCGCGCGCGCGGGCGACGCGGGCAAGGGCTTCGCGGTCGTGGCGAGCGAGGTCAAGAACCTCGCCAGCCAGACCGGCCGCTCGACCGAGGACATCGACCGCCTCGTGGGCGAGATCCTCGGCGCGATGAAAGCCGCCGTCGCGGCCGTGGGCGAGATCGGCGAGCGCATCCGCGAGGTCGACGGCGTGGCCGGCACCATCGCCGCGGCGATGGAACAGCAGGGTGCCGCCACGCAGGAGATCGCGCGCAACGTCGCGCAAACGGCCGAAGCCTCGCGCGAGGTTTCCTCCAAGATCCAGTTCGTCGCCCGCGAGATCGACGCGGTGACGACCGGCTCGGCCGCGATGCGCGCCTCGGTCGCGACGGTGACGCAGGATATCGACGGGCTGCGCCGCATCGCCGACCGGCTGATGGCGAACGCGCGCGGCGGCGCCGAGCGCGACGCCGAACCGGCCTAGCGCGACGCCGCCTTCGCGAGCCGTTCGAGAAGGCCCGCAGGTGCCGCACCCGCCGCCAGCGCCTTCTCCGACGAGCGGCGATAGACGTAGACGCCCAGCACCGACAGCCCGACCGACCAGACGACCGACAGCGCGCCCAGCGCCTCGATGAGCCGTGCGGCCTCGGCCGGCGCGCGCACGACCGTCCACGCGACCGCCCCCATCTGCGCCGCCCACGTCGCCGCCATCACGTAGCCGAAGGTCGGCCGCATGCGGCGCACATAGGCGTCCTCGCTGGCGATCTCGGCGCGCAGCGAGGCGTTGGTCTCGGCCAGCGCGTCGCGGTCGAACGCGTTTTCCATCGCGGCCAGCGATTCGAGATGGCGGTTGGCTTCCGCGACCTGCTCGGGCGCAAGGGCCGCACCCGCACCGGCAAGTGCGTCGGCCGCCGCGCGCGCGGCGGGATGGTCGACCGCACCCAGCGCGCCGCCCAGAAGCCGCGCGATCAGCGGCACGCCGATCTGCGCCAGAAGAGCCGGGATCATCGCCGCCTCCTTCAGCC
The DNA here is from genome assembly GCA_041905745.1 of Tagaea sp. GTDB lineage: Bacteria > Pseudomonadota > Alphaproteobacteria > CACIAM-22H2 > CACIAM-22H2 > Tagaea. Next base: position 2,565 of record JAYRKO010000309.1, read on the forward strand.
GCCGGCCGAGGCGCCGTCGAGCTTCGCCTCGATGCGCAGGAGATGGGCCGTCAGCCGGTTCTCGACGTCCTTCAGATAGGCGACCGACGCGTAGCCGCGCGCGACCTCCAGCTTGAACTCCGCCAATGCGTGGCGCAGGTCGCGCGTCTCGTCGAGACAGGCCTGGCGCAGCTTCTCCAGCATGCGCTCGTGGACCTGATGGCGCTTCCAGAAGAGCCACGCGATCGCCCCGAAGCTCGACGCGTCCGACGCGGCGACGAGGGCGAGACCCGGCGACAGTTCGAAAAGTTCCATGGCGTCCATCCTTGTCCTTGGTGTTGGTCAGATCGTGAAATCGGTGCGCGCGCGATGGCTGCCGGCACCCGGCCGCCATTCGATGCGCGCCGGCCGCGCGCCCGCGGTAAGGCGCACCGGTTCGGCACGAAGGCAGCCCGCGACGGCGTCGAGCCCGTCGTCGCGCGCATCCGTGGTACCGGGTCGCCATTCGCGCATTTCCGAAACGAAGGGCGTGTCCCACACGGCGCGATTGACGTGCAGCATGCCGGCCGCGATGCGCGCGTCGAACGCGTCGAGGATGCGGCTGTCCTTGGGCAAGGTCGAATGTTCGCGCGCGACCGCGCAGGGCACGCCGGCGCGCGCCAGTTCGCGGCGCAGGAGCCCGGGCAGGAACGCGCCCAACCCGTTCGTCTCCACGCGCACCGACGGCACGCGGTTGCGCAGCGCGAAATCGGCGACCTGCCGGCAGAAGGCCTGCGCCTCCTCGCCCGACGCGCCGGCATGCGGCGTCAGATAGGCGACCTCGTGCAGCCACGAATGGCCCACCTCGTCGGTGAAGACGACGGCGACGACCGAACGGTCGCCGGTCGTCGTGCCGTAGGACGGGTCCCACCAGCAGCTTGCCGACACCATCCGGCGCCCGGCGATGCGCAGGACGGGCTGTCCGTTCGCCTCGTCGAACGCCAGCGCGCCGTCGTAGGGAACGAGCTTGTCGGGATCGAGCCGGCAGGCCGCGTCGGCCACCGGCTCCAGCATCATCTGCGCGCGGAATTTCTGCGGGCCCGTGCGCGCCAGCACCTCTTCCACGCGCTCGGCACCGAAGCGCTCGGGCCACGCATAAGTCCCGTCGGCGTCGCGCACCGGCACCGTCAGCCGCGCGAACCCGTCGAGGAAGGGCGCGCTCTCGCCCGTTTCCGCGCGCGGCTCGGCCGCGTAGATCGAATAGTAGCTGTGCGGCGTGCCGATATAGAGCTGCATGCCGCCGGGCACGAGCACGTAGTCGATCTCCGCCAGCCGCGCGCGCAGGTCCGCGCGCCGGCCGGGCGAGTCGCAGGTGTTGGGCACCTCGACGTCGTCGCAGATGACGATCTCGGCCCGGCTGCCGGTGATGTTGCCGCCCAGCCCGCGCGCGAGCATCGAGGGGTCGCGCAGCTCCGCACGCCGCTCGACGACGAACTGCTCGGCCGCCCACATCTCCGCGCGCGCGGGCTTGAGGCCGGCGGTCGCCGG
>JAYRKO010000310.1:0-4045 GCA_041905745.1 Tagaea sp.
GGGGAGCGAAACGCCATGCTGACGATGCCGGCCCCGGATCAGGCCGTCTTGTCCCGCCGCGAGAAGATCGTCGCCGACCTGCGCGCGATCGTGCCGGGCGAGGGCGTCGTCGATGCGCTCGAAGAGCGCCGCGCGTTCGAGACCGACGGCCTGTCGATCTACCGCGCCGTGCCGATGGTCGTCGTCCTGCCGTCGACGGTCGAGCAGGTCGCCGCCGTCCTCAGATACTGCCGGGAGGGAAACATCCGCGTCGTGCCGCGCGGTGCGGGCACGGGCCTTTCGGGCGGGGCGCTGCCGCTGGAAGACGGCGTGCTGCTCGGCATGGCGAAATTCAACAAGGTGCTGGAGATCGACGCAGCCAACCGCTGCGCGCGCGTCCAGCCCGGCGTGACGAATCTCGGCATCACGCAGGCCGTGCAGCATCTGGGCTTCTACTACGCGCCCGATCCGTCCTCGCAGATCGCCTGCACGATCGGCGGCAATGTCGCGGAAAATTCCGGCGGCGTGCATTGCCTCAAATACGGTCTCACGACCAACAACGTGCTCGGTGTCGAGATGGTGACGATGGCGGGCGACGTGGTCCGCCTCGGCGGCAAGCATCTGGACGCGGGCGGCTACGACCTCTTGGGCGTCGTCGTCGGATCGGAAGGCCTGCTGGGCGTGGTTACCGAAGTGACCGTGCGGCTCCTGCGCAAGCCCGAGACGGCGCGCGCCGTGCTGGTCGGCTTTCCGTCGCTGGAAGACGGCGGCAACTGCGTCGCGCAGATCATCGCAGAAGGGATCATTCCCGGCGGCATCGAGATGATGGACAAGCCCGCCATCCACGCGGCCGAGGCGTTCGTCCATGCGGGCTACCCGCTTGACGTCGAAAGCCTGCTGATCGTCGAACTCGACGGGCCGAAGGCGGAGGTGGACGACCTGATCGCCGCCGTCGACCGCATCGCGCGCGAGAACAACGCGGTGTCGAGCCGCATCTCGGCGAACGAGGACGAGCGGATGCGATTCTGGGCGGGTCGCAAATCGGCCTTCCCGGCGGTGGGCCGAATCAGCCCCGATTACATGTGCATGGACGGCACGATCCCGCGAAAGAAGCTGGCCGAGGTGCTTCGCGGCATTTCCGACATCGCCGCGCGCCATGGCGTGGGCGTGGCCAACGTTTTCCACGCGGGCGACGGCAACCTGCATCCGCTGATCCTGTTCGACGCGAACAAGGAAGGCGAGCTGATCGCCGCCGAGAAGTGCGGCGCCGACATCCTGCGCCTGTGCGTGGAAGTGGGCGGCGTATTGACCGGCGAGCACGGCGTAGGCATCGAGAAGCGCGATTTGATGCCGACGATGTTCGACGAGGACGACCTCGCCACGCAGATGCGCCTCAAATGCGCGTTCGATCCCGATGCGCTGCTCAATCCCGGCAAGGTGTTCCCGCAGCTCCACCGCTGCGCCGAGATGGGCAAGATGCGCGTCCACAAGGGGCAGGTCCCGTTCCCCGACCTGCCGCGGTTCTGATCTTGAGCGACCTGAAGCCGACAGACGCAAAGCAGCTGCGCGACGCCGTCGCCTGGGCGGCGGCCGAATCCGAACCGGTCGAAGTCGTCGCCGCGGGCACGAAGTCGGCGCTCGGCCGCCCGCAGCGGCCGGCGCGGAAGCTCGACGTATCGGCGCTTCGCGGCGATATCGAATACGAGCCCGAAGAGCTCGTTCTCACCTGCGGCGCCGCCACGCCCATGCGCGAGATCCTGCTGCTGCTCGAGCAGCGCGCGCAGATGCTGGCGTTCGAGCCGCCGGATTTCGGCGCGCTCTATGGTCTGGCGGCCGACGGCGGCACGATCGGCGGCGCGCTTGCGGCCAATCTCGCGGGCCCCCGCCGCATCAAGATGGGGGCCGCGCGCGACCATTTCCTCGGCTTCTCGGGCGTGTCGGGCCGCGGCGAGGAATTCAAGGCGGGCGGGCGCGTGGTCAAGAACGTCACTGGCTACGACCTGCCCAAGCTCATGGCCGGCGCCATGGGGACGCTTGCCGTTCTCGACCGCGTGACGGTCAAGGTGATGCCGGCCGCATCGAAGACGCGCAGCGTCCTCGTCTTCGGTCTCGATTCGGCGAAAGCCGTCGCCGCGATGGCGGATGCGCTGAACAGCCCGTGGGAAGTTTCGGGGGCCGCCTATCTACCCGTGAAGATCGCGAAGCGCTCGGGTGTGGACCATGTCGCGGGCGCCGGTGCGAGCGTGACGGCGATCCGCGTCGAGGGCACGGCTGTTTCCGTAGCCGCGCGCTGCGAGGCGCTGCGCGCGAGCCTCGGCGCCTTCGGTCCGGTCGAGGAATTGCATTCGATGCGGTCGGTCAAATTGTGGCGCGAGGTGCGCGACGTGGCGTCGCTGCTGCCGGATGCAAACGCCGCGATCTGGCGCACGTCGGTGGCGCCGACGCAGGGGCCGGCGATTGCCGCCTCGGTGCCGGATGCCGACTGGTTCCTCGACTGGGGCGGCGGGCTCGTCTGGCTGTCCGTTCCCGACGCGGGCGACGCTTCGGCTGCGAAGATACGCGGCGCGTTCGCCGAAGGTCACGCGACCTTGATGCGCGCGGCCTCATCGACCCGCACGCACGTGCCCGTCTTTCAGCCGCCGGCGCCGGGCGTCGCGGCGCTCAATCGCGGCGTCAAAGCGCAGTTCGACCCGCGCGGCGTCCTCAACCCCGGCCGCATGCACGAGGGGATCTGACGGGCCATGCAGACGTCCTTCACCCTGGCCCAGCTCGCCGATGCGGATGTGCGCGAATCCGAGACGATCCTGCGCAAGTGCGTGCATTGCGGCTTCTGCACGGCGACGTGTCCGACCTATGTGCTGCTGGGCGACGAGCTCGACAGTCCGCGCGGGCGCATCTACCTGATCAAGGACATGCTGGAGAAGGGCCGCGCGGCCGACGCGCGCACGGTCAAGCATGTCGACCGGTGCCTGTCGTGCCTGTCCTGCATGACGACGTGCCCGTCGGGCGTGAACTACATGCATCTCGTCGACCATGCGCGCGCGCATATCGAGGCGACGTATGTCCGCCCGTGGCACGAGCGCGCGCTGCGCGCGCTGCTTGCCTTCGTGCTGCCGAGCCCCGTGCGGTTCCGCTTCGCCCTTGTCGGTGCGATGCTCGCCCGGCCGCTCGCCTGCCTGCTGCCGAAGAAGGGCCCGCTCGCGCGGTTGCGCGCGATGCTGCGCATGGCGCCGCGCGCGATCCCGTCGCCTTCGCCGGTCGACCGGCCGCAGGTCTTCCCGGCGCAGGGGCCCATACGAAAGCGCGTCGCCATGCTCGCCGGCTGCGCCCAGCAGGTTCTGGCGCCGCAGATCAACGAGGCGACGGTGCGCCTGCTGACACGGCTGGGTTGCGAGGTCGTCGTCGCCGAGAAGGCAGGGTGCTGCGGCGCACTCGTCCATCACATGGGACGGACCGACGACAGCCATGCCGCCGCCGCGGCCAATATCCGCGCGTGGATGCAGCTGTGGGACGGGAAGGGGCCGGATGCTGTCGTCGTCAACGCGTCGGGCTGCGGGACGACCGTCAAGGATTACGGCTTCATGTTCCGCGAGGATGCGGAATTGAAGGAAGCCGCGGCCGAAATCTCGAAGCGCACGCGCGACGTAAGCGAACTCGTCGCCGAACTGGCGCCGGCCGCGAAGCCGCCCGAGAAGCTGGCGCTTGCCTACCATTCGGCCTGTTCGCTCCAGCACGGGCAGAAGCTGGGCGCCTTGCCGCGCAAGCTGCTGGCCGATGCGGGCTTCGACGTGCGCGATCCGGCGGAAGGGCACCTGTGCTGCGGGTCGGCCGGCACGTACAACCTGATGCAGCCCGAAATCGCCGCAGAACTTCAGGCCCGCAAGGTCGCGAACCTGAAGGCGACCGGCGCCGCCGCCGTCGCGGCCGGAAACATCGGCTGCATGGCGCAGATCGCCGCGGCGGCCGACCTGCCCGTCGTCCACACGGTCGAACTGATCGACTGGGCGACCGGCGGCCCGAAGCCCGCGTCGCTCGGCTAGGCCAGCAGGCGGGCTTCCACGCGCGC
>JAYRKO010000311.1:0-4023 GCA_041905745.1 Tagaea sp.
GGGGCGGTGGGGCGCGCGTGACGCCGTTGGGCCGCCGCGTCCTTTCGAGCTATCAGGCGATGGAAGCGAAGGCGGCGCGCACGCTTTCGGGCGACATGGCCGATTTCGAGAAATTTTTGAAAATCCATACAACCATTTGATTAAAAATATATTTTGTCGATGTAGTGACTAAAAAATAAACAAAATCGCGAAGTTTTCTAAAATATCGAGTTTTCGTTGCGTGGCCTCGTTTTCGGGCCTATATTTCAACTTGGTACGGATAGGTCGAAGACCGTCCGCTTGGTGACGTCAGAAGGACTGTAACCATGGTGGCTTTGCCGCCGATTTCAGCGACGACGACTCTGCCGGGTTTTGCCCGGCCGGTCCCTGTTGCGCAGCCTGGCTCGGCCAGCGGCGCGGCGCGGGGCGAAGTCGGCGCGCCGATCGGTGGTGGTGCAGCCTCCTCCGCTATCGCCAATCAGGCCCGGCGCGTTCTCGTCGAACAGTCGAAAGATGCTGCGACCGGCGATACGGGCGGCGGCAGCGGCGGCCCGCGTGCGGCCATTCCTTCTCCGCCATTCACGCAGAGCGTCGGTCTTTACGACAATTCCACGCGCGTTTACGTCGATATCGTCCTTTCGGGCGATGAAACGCGGCGCGTTGCCCGCGTCTTCGGCACGCCACCGGCCCCCGCCACCGCGCGACCGGTCCGCACGGCGGAAGCGGCGCGCGATACGGTCAATTTTGTCGCATAGGCCGCCCGGGCCCCCGCACACGCGGTCATTTCGACACAAGACAGCCGGCCCACAAATCGATTAGTTTTCGCGCTGTCCCAACTGCCGCTTACCACGCAGCAATGAACGAGCTCGGCGATACGCTCAAAAGCATCGATGCCGTCGGCCCCGAAAAGGCGCTCGGCGTGTTCGTCGCCGCGGTCCGCAGTGCGGTACCGGATGCGCCCGCCTGCTATTTCGATCTGATGTCGGCGGAAGACGCCGAGCGTCGCCGTCTCCAGCGTCAGTGCGAAGCGCATTTCCGCTCGCTGCCGCTGTCGGTGCGCGAGGTGATCCGGCGCGAAGCGATCGTGAAGGCGCAGGAAATCGTGCAGAGCCCGTTCGAACGGCTTGCCGCCTCGCTCACCGCCTCGATGGAAGACACGAGCCTCGACGACCTGTTTCCGAAGTAAGGCGCGTTGGCGAGCCCAGCAGGATTCGAACCTGCGACCGCGGGATTAGAAATCCCGTGCTCTATCCAACTGAGCTATGGGCCCGGCCGTCGCCGGACGGCGCTCAACGCACCCGGTCGAATTTGAAATTGTCGGCGTAGGCCTTGGGTCTGACGCGCGCAGCGTGCGGCTCGGCGAGCGCGTAGGCGATGCCGTGTCGATCGGCATAGGCGATCGCCTCGCCCTGCGAGGCGAAGCGCAGCAGCACCTGCCCGCCCGTATCGGCCGAACCCGCCCACCCCATCAGCGCGTCCGGGCGCTTGGCGGCGGCCGGCTCGAATTCGAGAACCCACGCCTTCGTCTTGGCACGGCCCGATTGCATGGCCGTCTTGGCGGGCTTGTAGATGCGCGCGGTCGTCGACATCAGCCGATGGTCTCCCCGGATTGAATCGGCCGGACTTTACCACCGTTTGCCCTGTCGGCAACTCCCCCTCCCGCTCGGCCATCGACGCTGCCTTTGATCGGGATCAATTTCCGCCACGCGCCGGCGTAGGATAGTGGCAACCGGGTATTCGGGGACGACCCGAAATGCGCGGGCGGGAGGGTTCGAATGGAAGTCGCGGCCGGTCTGTTCGACCTGTGCAAGCAGGCGGCATTCATATTCGCCGTCTACGTGACGACGGGTCCGATCCGGGAACGGTATCCGCCGCTGCGCCTTCCTGTGCTCGCCGCGATCTTCCTGGGCGCGGTGTGGATGACGATGGAAAGCGCCGTACCGCTGGGTGGCGGCGTGGTCGCCGACCTGCGCGGCGCGCTGCTCTTTGCGTCGATGGTCTACGGCGGCAAACTCGTCGGGTTCACCGTTCTGGCCTTCGCGGAGACATTCCGGACCTATCTGGGCGGCGGCGGCATGCTTGCAGGCCTCGTCGGCAATGCGCTTGCCTCGGCGATCGGACTTGCCTTTCTTGCGATCACGACCGATCAGCAGCCGCACACGGCGCGGCGACTGGCGGTCCTCGCGGCCAGCGCCGTGTGCATCGTCGCCTCCACGAATCTCGCTTTCCTGTTCGTCCGGCCATTCGATCTGGCATGGGCGACCTGGACGCAGTCGGCGTTCACCGTATCGATCGCCAATTTCGTGTCGGTGCTGATGATCTGCGGCCTCCTCGAACTCGACCGTGCCTGGCGCGCTGCGCACGCACGCGACCGGCTAAGCTCCGCCCGCCTCACCCAGGTCGTCTCGGCGACCGGCGTCGGAATCTGGGACTGGCGCGCGCAAACCGGCGAGGTCGTCGTGAACGAGCGGTGGGCGCAGATGCTGGGCTATTCGCTGGCCGAACTCGGGCCGATCTCGATCGAAACCTGGCGTCGCCTCGCCAACCCGGACGAACTGCGACTTTCCGACGAAGTGCTGGTTCCGGTGCTTGCAGGCACGCGCCAGGATTACAGCTGCGATGTCCGGATGCGGCACAAGGACGGCCACTGGGTCTGGATCCGCGACAGTGGCCGCGCCGTCGAATGGGACGCCAAGGGGCGCGCCGTCCGGATGATCGGCACGCATCTGGACATCACGGAACTGCGTCAGGCCTACGAATCGGCCGACGCGGCGGCACGACGATTCAGCGCGATCGTGCAGTCCGCGCCCGACGCAATCCTGACGATCGGACCGAAACGGGAAATCCTGAGCTTCAATCCCGAAGCCGAAAATCTCTTCGGCTACAGACAGGCGGAGATCGTCGGTCAGCCACTGGAAGTCCTGATCCCGCCCTCGGATCGGGATTCGCATCGTGCCCAGGCCGATTCTTTCCTCGTCGGCAAGGACGACGCCGTGAAGGCGATGGCGAACTGGCGGACCGTGATGGGCGTCGCCTCCGACGGGCGCACGATCCCGTTGATGATCACGATCTCGCGCACGCACGAGGACGGGCGCCCCATCGCCGTCGCGATCGCGCGTGACATGACGGTTTCGAATGCGCAGCAGGAAATGCTCGCCGACCTGAACGCGCGCCTCGAACGCAAGCTCATCGAGGCCGAAAGCGCCAACCGCGCGAAGACGCGCTTCCTCGCCGCGATGAGCCACGAGTTGCGCACGCCGCTCAATTCGATCATCGGATTCGCGGATTATCTGCGTTCCGACCATTTCGGCGAGATTCCGGACGACAAGAAGAAAGAGTATCTGGGCGACATCGCGCAGAGCGGGAATCACCTCCTGTCGCTGATCAACGACCTGCTCGACCTGGCGCGTATCGAGGAAGGCCGCCTCGAACTCCAGATGGAGCCGTTCCGAATCCGGCAAACGGTGAAACAGGCAATCCGTCTTTCCAAGACGGCGATCGCGCGGCGCAGCGTGCGCATCCGCTGGCTGACGGAACCGCCGGATCTCGAAGTGCAGGCCGACCGCCGCGCCGTCCTTCAGGTGGTGCTCAACCTCGTTTCGAACGCCGTCAAGTTCGTTCCCGAGCGCACCGGTCGCGTGCGGGTTCGGACGACAAGCACGCCGGACGGTCGGGTGTGCATCAGCGTGGAAGACAACGGCTGCGGCATTCCGAAGGACCGCATTCACGAACTCGGCCACCCGTTCGTGCAGATTGGAAATCCGCTGCTGTCGGAAACGAAGGGAGCGGGCCTCGGCCTCGCGATCTGCCGCCAGTTGATGCACCAGATGGGCGGCGAAATGACGATTGAGAGCGAACTCGGGAAATGGACCCGCGTAACGGTCGTAATGCGCAAGGCGTGAGGGAAATCGGTCGTTGGTCGGAGCGGCGGGATTCGAACTCGCGACATCCAGCTCCCAAAGCTGGCGCTCTACCAGGCTGAGCTACGCTCCGGACCGATACGCCGGTGCTGTGTACACGACGCCGGCCCCTGCGGCAACAACC
>JAYRKO010000312.1:0-4020 GCA_041905745.1 Tagaea sp.
AAAGCCTCGATGCGAACGTCCATCTCGCCTGCGACACGACCAAGATCCGGCAGATCTGCGCCAACCTCGTGACCAACGCGATCAAGTTCACGCCCGCCGGCGGCCGCGTCGACGTCTGGTGCGGGCTTGACGGGCAGGGGCGTCCGGCGTTGCGCGTCGAGGATTCCGGCGTGGGCATGACGCCGGCGGAAGTGGACCTCGCGCTCAAACCCTTCATGCGCGTGGCGACGAACCCCTTCGTGGCCAAGGAAGGCGGAATCGGCCTCGGCTTGCCGATCTCGCGTGCACTCGCCGAACTGCACGGCGGCGAGATGGAAATCGCCAGCCGCCCGCGGCTCGGTACGAAGGTGACCGTGACCTTCCCGGCCGAACGGCGTACGGGCGTCTGAGGCCCGCACGGGCGCGATCAGTTGCGCGGGCACGCTCCGGGGTCCTAGAGTGCCCGCCGTGCCGCTCGCCGCAGACTTCCAGCTGACCGTTTCGAAGCTTTTCTGGCTCGTCGCCGAGCCGGCGAGCCTGTTGCTTTCGCTGTGGGTCGCGGGCTGCCTGATCTTGTGGACGCGCTGGTGGCGGGCGGGCAGGGTCGTCGTGTGCGCGACCGCCGCGATGACCGTCGCCGTCGCGATGTTCCCGATCGGCCAACTGGCCCTGCGGCCCATCGAAGACCGCTTTCCGCCGCTCGTCTCGCTGCCCGCGCGGGTGGACGGCATTCTCGTGCTGGGCGGGGTGATCGATTATTACGTGATCGGCAAGCGCGGCGTTCCGTCATCGCTGCTGGCCGCCGGCAGCCCGCGGCTCGACGCGTTCATAGAACTCGCGCGGCGCTATCCGGCCGCCAAGCACGTCTTCACCGGCGGCTCGATCGAGCTCATCGACGGCAAGGACACCGAGGCCGACGTCGTGCGGCGCATCTTCGCGCGCATCGGCCTCGACACCACGCGCATCATCTTCGAGGACCAGTCGCGCAACACCTACGAGAACGCGAAATTCGCGCTCGACCTCGTGAAGCCCGAGCCGGAGGAGACGTGGCTCCTCATCACGTCGGCCCGGCACATGCCGCGCGCCTACGGCACGTTCCACAAGGCCGGATGGCCGCATCTGCTCGCCTACCCGATCGACTTCGCGACCGATCCCAACCAGCCGTTCGACAGCGCATTCCGCCTCGGCCACAACCTCAATTTTCTGTCCGAAGCGATCCGCGAATATGTCGGGCTCGCCTATTACTACAATCTCGGGCGGATCGACCGGCTGTTCCCGGTTCCCGATCCTGTGCAGAGCGAAGATACGGCGCCCGGCGCGAGCGAAACGCCGCCGGACTCTTAAGCGACGCGCACCCAGTCGCGGAGCGCGCGCGGATCGGGCTTCGCATTCCAGAACGCCACGCGCACGACGCCGCCCGCGTCGATCTCGATCCCGCAGCAACAGCCGGTTCCCACGCCGAGCTTGCCTTGCACGACCGCCTCGGCGAACCAGCGTGCGTCGCGTTTGGCGAAATAGCGCAGAATGCCCTGCGAACTGCAGAGGACGGGTACGATCGCCGCATCGCCCCCGCGCATTTCCTCGATCAGTGCCGCCGCACCACGCTCGAGCGTCGCCGCGTCGGGCGACCAGCCTTGGCCGGCGGGCCATTCGCAGCGCTTGTTCCAGCCATCCAGCATTGCGGCACCGACGTCGGCGGTGATGTCCGCATCCGTCCGGCCTTCCCATGCGCCGTAGTCGATCTCGCGCAACCGGTCGTCTTCGCGCGGAGCCACGCCGAAGGCGTGGCGCACGAACATGCGGGTGCGGGCGAGGGGGCCGGCGACGAACGGCCCGACGGCAAGTCCGGCGTCCCGCACGGCGCGGCCGAACGTCTCGGCCTGCGTCACGCCCTTGGCCGTGAGCGCCAGGTCGCTGCGCGCGCCGACGCGAAGGACGGGTGCACCGTCTTCGAACGTGTTGCCGTGACGGACGAGAAGGACGCGACGCATCACGCGACCCGAGCGCTGCCGTCGTAGGTCGCGAGCAGTTCGCCTTCGCGCGCGAGGATCGCTTCGGCCTCGACCAAATCGGCCGGTGCGTCGATCGACCAGTGGGTACGGCCGCGGTAGTCGCACTGGACGACGCGCATCTTGATGCCGTTTTCGAGCGCGCGGAGCTGCTCGAGCTCCTCGGCTTGTTCGAACGGACCCATCGGCAGGGTCACGTACTCTGCCAGCGTCTCCGGGCGGAACGCGTAGATGCCGATATGGCGGTAGATCGGCAATTCCGCACCCGGCTTCTTCACGAAGGGAATGAGGCTCTTCGAGAAATAGAGCGCATCGCCCTTGCGGTCGAACGTCACCGTCGTGCCGCCCGCCTGACCGCCTTCCTTCTGGCGGCGCAGCGCGGCATAGGCTTCCTGCGACATGCGCGTGGCGAGCGTGCCGATGCGCACGTCCGGATCGCTCGCCATCGTGCGGGCCAGGGCTGCGACCACCCAGGGCGGGGTCAGCACCGCATCGCCCTGCAGGTTGATGATCGCCATGTCGCGCACGCCCAATGCCTCGACAGCCGCGTGCGTGCGTTCGGTTCCGTTGCGGCAGCTTTCCGGCGTCATGACGATCTCGCCGCCGAAGCCGCGCACCGCCTCGGCGATGCGGCTATCGTCGGTCGCGACGACGACGCGCGAGACGCCTGCGGCCGCACGCGCGATCGCCCACACGCGCTGGATCATCGCCACGCCCGCGACCTTGGCCAGCGGCTTGCCGGGGAAGCGCGAGGAGGCGTAACGCGCCGGAATGACGACGAGCGCGCTCATGCCGCCTTCGCCAGTTCTTCGAGCGCCGCGAGATAGGTCTCCGCCGGCGGGAACAGCGTCGGCGTCGGCTTGCCGGCAAGACGGCGGTCGGTTTCGAAATGGAAGACACGCAGCAACCACAGCGCTTCGCACGCCCGCGAGACGGCGATGTCGAGCGTCGGGCCACCGGCGGCGGCATAGGCCGCGCGAAGCGCGCCGTAGATTTCGGGGTCGGCGACGAGACGACCCGTCTTGGCGTCGATGCGCGTCCAGTACCGCAGCTTCACGAAGTCGAGTTCCGGGGGCGCCACCACGGCGTTGTCCCAGTCGATGATCCACAGCCGTCCGCCGGCCGGATCGTCGATGAGATGCAGGCCATGCAGGTCGTTGTGCGCGAGCGTCCACTGCACCTCGCGCGGGGCGCGGGCGGCGACGTTTTCCACGAAGCTTGCGAGCGACGCGGGAATACGTCCGCGCGCCAGTTCGCGCGCGATGCCCGCACCGAGCCAGTTGGCGAAGTCCGCCGGTGCCGCATCGAGCGACAGGAGATCGCCGTAACCGCCGTCGAAGCGCGCCGAGTGGACCGCCGCGATGGCACGGCCGGCGCGCGCGATCGTACCCGCGTCGGCGCGGCGGGCGAGCGTGACGCCCTCGCACCAGCCGGTGATTTCCCACGGCAGCGGCCAAAGGTCGTCGCCGTTGCTCCAGTGGACGAGCGGCGGCGCGAAGGGCGGGGCCAGTTCGGCCGGCCCCTCGAAGGTTTCGGTCGCGATACGCGCATCGTTCCAACCGGCCATCTTCGCGGCATGGATGCGCGCGACCAGCGCCGACTTCGCGATGCCCTTCTCGTAGCGGAAATGCGTTTCCTCGCGCCTCAGACGCAGCGCGAACTTGCGGCCGCGATGGACGACCGGCCACGTGCGGTTGACCGCTCCGTCGATGGGCGCGTCGATCGCCAGGCCGGCGGCGTCGAACGCCGCGCCGAAGGCGCGCGCGAGCAGACTCGTCGCGTGGCGCGAATCGGCGGGCGGGAGGGCGATGGAAGCGGACATGTCCAAGGCGGCGCAAACTGCCCTTTTTTGAAGGCCCGCGCAACCGCCCGGGCGTCGCGCCGCGAACGGGTTTGCGAAGGCCCGCGCGGCGTGGCAAACCACCGGCATGAACGCTACGACGAGTCGCCGTACGGTGCTCGCGGGGCTGGGCGCGCTTGCCGCGGGCGGCGCGCGGGCCAACGACATGCCCTTCGAGGAATGGCTGCGCGG
>JAYRKO010000313.1:0-4014 GCA_041905745.1 Tagaea sp.
CCTTCCGGCCCGTCGGGATATTCGACCGTGAACGTCGCTTCCGAGCGGTTGATGTCCGGAGGCAGCGTCTTGTAGCCGAGCCTGTCCACTTCCTGGCGGAACAGGTTCAGCTTGTCGGTGTTCGACATGTCGAGCGTCATCGACGCGGCGAAGAACTCGACCGGGTGGTTCGCCTTCAGCCACGCCGTCTGATAGGCGACGATCGCATAGGCGGCGGCGTGGCTCTTGTTGAAGCCGTAGCCGGCGAATTTGTCGACGAGATCGAAGATCTGCGAAGCCTTGGCCTGCTCGACGCCCTTTGCGACGGCGCCGTCCACGAAGTTCTTCCGCTGGGCCTCCATCTCCTCCTTGATCTTCTTGCCCATCGCGCGGCGCAGGAGGTCGGCCGCACCCAGCGAATAGCCGGACAGCACCTGCGCGATCTGCATCACCTGTTCCTGATAGATGATGACGCCGTAGGTTTCCTTGAGGATGCCTTCGAGCGAGGGGTGCAGGTAATCCGGCTTCTCCGCGCCCTGCTTGACGGCGATGTATTTCGGGATGTTCTCCATCGGGCCCGGGCGGTAGAGCGCCACGAGCGCGATGATGTCTTCGATCCGGTCAGGCCGCAGGCGGCGCACCGCGTCGCGCATGCCCGTACTTTCCAGCTGGAACACGCCGCCGGTATCGCCGCGCGAGAGCATCTCGTAGGTCTTCCGGTCGTCGAGCGGCAGATGCGCGATGTCGACCGTCTGTCCCTTGCCCGCGATGAGGCCGACCGCACGGCTCAGCACCGTCAGCGTCTTGAGGCCGAGGAAGTCGAACTTGACCAGCCCGGCCTTCTCGACGTCCTTCATGTTGAACTGCGTGACCGGCATGTTGGAACGCGGGTCGCGGTAGAGCGGCACGAGGTCTTCCAGCGGCCGGTCGCCGATGACCACGCCCGCGGCATGGGTCGAGGCGTGGCGGTAGAGCCCTTCGAGATGCAGCGCGTTCTCAACGAGGCGCGCGACCGCGTCGTCGGTGCGGATCATCTCCTTCAGCGCCGGTTCGCCGTCGATCGCCTGCTGGAGCGTGACGGGATTGGCAGGGTTGTTGGGCACGAGCTTGCAGATGCGATCGACCTGCCCGTAGGGCATGCCCAGCACGCGGCCCACGTCGCGCAGCACCGCGCGCGCCTGCAGCTTTCCGAACGTGATGATCTGCGCCACGCGGTCGAAGCCGTAGGCGTCCTGCACGTAGCGGATCACCTCGTCGCGCCGGTCCTGGCAGAAGTCGATGTCGAAGTCGGGCATCGACACGCGTTCGGGATTGAGGAAGCGCTCGAACAGCAGCCCGAACTGCAGCGGGTCGAGATCGGTGATCGTCAGCGCCCATGCGACGACCGAACCCGCACCCGAACCGCGGCCCGGCCCCACCGGGATGCCGTGGTTCTTCGCCCACTGGATGAAGTCGGCGACGATGAGGAAGTAGCCGGGGAAGCCCATCTTGACGATGACGTCGGCTTCGTATTCGAGACGCTTGCGGTAGGGCTCGGCGTCGGCGATGCCGGTCTCGGCGATGCGCTTTTCGAGCCCCTTGCGCGCAAGCTCGCGCAGCGCGTCGGCCTCCGAGCTGTCCTTGGCGCGGGTCGAGCGCGGCAGGATGGGCTTGCGGCCCGTCATCCACCACGCGCAGCGCTTCGCCACGACGAGCGTGTTGGCCACCGCCTCGGGCAGGTCGGCGAACAGCTCGCGCATCTCGCCCGCCCCCTTGAAGCGCCAGTCGGCCGAGGAGCGGCGCCGGTCGTCGTCCGCAAGGAAGCGACCGGACGCGATGCACAGCAGCGCGTCGTGCGCCTGGGCCATGCTTTCGTCGGCGAAATAGACGTCGTTGGTCGCGACCAGCGGCAGGTCGCGCGCGTAGGCGAGCTCGACGAGCGCCGCCTCGATCTTCGCCTGCTCCGGCAGGCCGGTGCGCATCAGTTCGACATAGAGCCGGCCGGGAAAAGCTTTCTGCAGACGGTCTAGCATCGCCTCGGCCGCCGCCCGCTGGCCTTCGAGCAGCAATCGGCCGACGGGGCCCGACGGGCCGCCCAGCAGGCACAGCAGGCCTTCGGCATGTGTCTCGACCGCTTCGAGCGCGATCTGCGGCGTCTCGCCGCTCGGCGTGTCGAGATAGGCGTGACTCGACAGCTTGGACAGATTGGCCCAGCCCGTCTCGTTCTGCACGAGGAACAGCAGGCGGTCGGGTTCGGGATTGCGGCCCGTGCGGTTGACGCCGCCGTCCTGTTCGCGCCGGATGCCGAGATTGCAGCCCACGATGGGCTGCACGCCCGCGTCGACCGCCGCGGCGGAGAATTCGAGCGCACCGAAAAGATTGCCGGTGTCGGCGATCGCCACCGCCGGCATCGAATTCTTCTTCGCGAGTTCGACCAGTTTCTTGACCTTGATCGCCCCTTCCGAGAGCGAATAGGCCGAGTGGACGCGCAGATGGACGAATTTCTCGTGCGGCATGGCGGGGCCGAGCCTAGGGGTAATCGTACGAGTCGATCCAGTCCCATTTCGGATCGTGAAGCGCCAGGTCGTCGGTCACTTCGAGAATACCCAGCCGCGCGAACTCGATGCGCGCGGTTTCGCGTCCGAACCAGCGTTCGCACAGCGCGCCCAGCTCGGCCGCCTCGCGCGGATCAAGCCCGTCGCGCAGGTGCCACATCCCCACCGCATAGAACGGCACGACCGCCTGCCCCGCCGCACGCTGGAGCGCCGCATAGGGATCGTCCCCGTCGACGCGCTGCGGATAGGCCGGCAGGTAGATGCGGCCGTGATTGCGGCTGCCGACATAGGGCCCGCCGAGGCGGATCGCCGGCGCACCGTGCCCGGCCGCAAGCGCCTCGGCGGCCGCGCGCATGCGCACGTGCGCATCCGCGTCCACGGGCCGCGCGATGCTGGCATGGAGCACGTCGCGCCGACGTTCGCAGATATCCCATGCGATTTTCGCCGCGAAGGAAGCCGCGTGCAGTTCGGCCTCGGCCGCGCGAAAGCCGGGCGATGCTTCGAGCGCGTCCGCCGGAACGTACGCCGCAAGGGCAGGACGCGCCTTCGCGTAGCGGCCGTCGACATAGTCGCGCCCCGCGACCGCGCGGATCGCGCGTGGATGGCCGGGGGCGACCAGCGGCAGGTGCGCGAGGCGATAGTCGTCGCCCAGCGCCAGCGGTTCGCCGGGCGCGAATGCGTGACGCTGGCTTGCGTAAGCCAGCGCTTCGTCCGCACAGAATTCCAAAGGGGTCAGCGCGGCGCCGGCAGCGGCGCCGTATCGACCTGGGGCCGCGGGGCCGGTGCAAGGGGCGCCGCCGCGCGCGAGGGTGCTGCCTGCGGCTCCAGATAGCCGGTGCGCTGGCCGGTCCCGCCGCGCGGGGCCATCGTCATATCGACGGTCGACCCGCCCATGATGCCGCGATTGGGTGCGATCTGGACGGTCGCGACGCGCCCGCCCTGCTGGAACACGAGCACGCTGTTGGCCGCGCGCACAGTCGTCACTTCCTGCCAGCCGAAATTCGGCATTTCGCGCCGGTAGAACTCGTACATGTCGGCGACCGAGCTGCCGGAATTGATCACGAGCCGGCCCGTCCACTGCTGGTCGCCGCCCAGAATGAGAGAACGGTCGAGATCGATCGTGTTGTTGGCGGGCATCGGGATGTCGGAGAACTTCGTGAAGCCGGGGCCGGGCGTCGCGTTGTTGCTGCCGGCATTCTGCTGGTTGCCGGTCGACGCGGTCTGGCTGCCGCCCACGATGCCGCACGCGCCCAACGCCAGCGCGAGGGCAGCCGAAATCACGGTCGAGCGAATTGCGTTTTGCAAATTTCCGGTCCCCGAGTCGCAAACCTTGCGAACAGTGTCCGGGGCCGGCGCGCCGACGTCAAGCCTGCGACAGCAATCCGTCCTTCAACACCAGCGTGCGGTCCATCCGCGCGGCCAGTTCGGGATTGTGCGTGGCGACGAGCGCCGCAAGCCCGGTGTTGCGCACCAGCGCCAGCAGTTCGACGAACACGCCCTC
>JAYRKO010000314.1:0-3989 GCA_041905745.1 Tagaea sp.
GTCCCGACGATCCCGACGAATGCCGCCGGACGCTCGACGCCGGCTTTGGCGGCGCCATCGCCGCATGGGCGTGGGGCTTCTCGCGCGTGCTCGACGCGCTGCTCCCGCTCGGCATGGTCGATTCCCGACGCATCGCGGCCGTCGGCCATTCGCGCCACGGCAAGGCGGCGCTGTGGGCGGCGGCGAACGACCGGCGCATCGGTCTCGTCGTGTCGAACAATTCGGGCGCGGGCGGTGCACGGCTGTGGCGCGCGGCCGGCGGCGAAACGATCGCCGATCTGTTCGCGCGCTTTCCGCACTGGTTCGCACCGGCCCTGAAGGGTTTCGCCGGCCGCGAGAGCGAGCTTCCCTTTGACCAGCACGATCTTCTGGCGCTGATTGCCCCGCGCGCGGTCCTCGTTGCATCGGCCGACGACGATGCCTGGGCCGGCCCCGCCGACGAGCGACGCGCGGTCGAGGCGGCAAGACCTGTCTTCGCGCTTTACGGGCGCGCGGACGCGATCGGCTGGACCCGCCGCCCCGGCGGCCATGGCATCGGCGTCGAGGACTGGGCCCGCATTCTCGATTTCGCCGACCGCGCGTTCGGGTCCGGCCGATCTTGAAAACGGGCGGCAAGCGTGAAGACTATCGCCAGGGCGAACCGCAGATCCGGGAGAGACGCATGGATTTCGTCACGGCCGTCAAGACCTGCGCCTACAAATACGTCGAGTTCAGGGGGCGCGCGATCCGCTCGGAATATTGGTATTTTACACTATTTACCGTGATCGCGTCGATCGCCCTCGAAGCGGCCGAGTTCGACCGGCTCTCGATCCTTTTCAGCATCGTCATCCTGCTGCCGTCGATCGCGGCGGGGGTGCGCCGACTGCACGATACCGACCGATCCGGCTGGTGGCTGCTCATCGGTCTCGTACCTATCGTCGGCGCGATCGTGCTGATCGTTTTCTTCGCGCAGCGCGGTATGGCGGGGCCGAACCGCTTCGGCCCCGACCAGTTCGAATCCGCTTCGCCGCTGCCCGACGCCTAGACCGGATCGAACGGCCACATCGGCCGGCGCACCTTGCGGAAATCGGACGACTTGCGCGCGGGGCTGCACAGGGCACCGCTGTCCACGACGAGGATCTCGCGCGCGATGGGCGCGAAAGCGGCGCGGAAATGCTGCATCGACTTGACCGCAAGCGTCTTGGCCGCACGCGGATCGATGCCCACGGACATGAACTGCTCGAGTTCCTTGGTCTGAGTCGGGTTCGACACGACGACGATGTCGACGCCGCCCACGCGCAGCACCATCGACGGGCCGTGGCTGTAGGCCACGCCGCCGCCCATCGGTCCGCGCGCGACGAAACCCCCGTCGGTCAGCGCCACGACGCGCCCCTTGAGGTCGAGCGGCCCGCCGCCGCGCGCGGCATCCGTGTGGCCGCCGAGCGAAACGGAGATCTCCGCCCCCGGCCCCGCGGCGAAGCCCTTCTTGACCGATTCGGGATCGAGGATCGCGTGGAACGCGGCTTCCTGCAGGTCGCCCTCGATCATCGCACGCAGCAGGGCGGTCGAGTCCATGTAGGCGCCGCCGCCGGGATTGTCGGCGTAGTCGGCGATGACGAGCGGCTGCTTGGCCGTCGCCTCGCCCGCCTTGGCGCGCGCGACGACTTCCTTCAGCGACAGAAGCTGCGGCTTCAGCGAATCGTATTCGCGCGTCTCCCACATCGACTGCACGAAGCGCTCGGCGATCTTCTCGCCCTGCGCCTTTTTCGCCGCATCGACCGTCACCGCGATCGACGGGCCGACGTCGCGGATGTCGGCCATGCTGAATCCGGCCTGCACCGAGACGACGAGCGCTTCGCCCGACGCCTCGACCTTGTCGGCATCGGCCAGCATCTTCAGCATCGGGCTGTCGGCCGGCACCCCGGCGGTGCGGCCGTGGTCGACGCCTTCGAGCTGCGGGCGCTGGGCGAGCACGCACACGGGCTTCACCTCGCCGCGCATCGCGCGGTCGAGCAGGGCCGCCCCCTGCGTCATGCGTTCGTACGCGTCGACATGCGGATAGGTGCGGAACGAAATCAGCGAATTGGCGTTGTCGGTCATCCGGCGCGTGACGTTGGCATGCAGGTCGAGGATCGCCACGACGGGGGCCGCACCGATCTTCGCGCGCAGCCGCTCGAGAAGCTCGCCCTCGCCGTCCTCGCAATCCTCCAGCACCATCGCGCCGTGCAGGAACAGGAGCGCGCCCTCGCAACCGGGTGCGGCGGCGAGGATCGGTTCGAGGATCGCCTCGAACGCCGCGCGCGTGACCACGCCCGAGGGCGTGGCGGACGCGGCGATCGGATGGCGCAGCGTCCACCCGTACCGCGCGGCCGCATCGAACGAGGCGCCAAGTCCCGTGCGCGTGCCCTTGAACGACGCGGCCACGCCGTTGTCGCGCGTAAGCTTGTAGGCCTCGAACGCTTCCAGCGGCGTCTTGCGCACGCTGAAAGTGTTGGTTTCGTGCATGACCATCGCCGTCAGAACCGTCGAACCCATACTCTATATCTCCTCCCGAAGCCGACTCCGCCCGCCGGCGGACGGCGAACCTTAGCGCCGCGCCGCACGGCTGGCTAAATCGAATCCGTTTCGCCTGTTTATTGGGCGGGCCTGCCTCGAAACGGGATGCAACCCGAGCGATTCCAGCCGCATGGCTATTTTTGAGGCGCGCGGCCTTGAACTTGCATCCTCCAACCCCGGCTTCAACTGCGCCCGCTTTCCGCGAAGCGCAACAACCCGGGGGATACAAGAATGCGTTTCACACGTCGCCGTTTCCTTGGCACCACCGCCGCCGTCGCGGGCATGGCGATGGCTGCCCCGTCGATCCGCGCGCAGGGCGCGCCGGTCAAGGTGGGCGTTCTCCACTCGCTGTCGGGCACGATGGCGATCTCGGAGACGACCCTCAAGGACGTCATGCTGATGCTCATCGACGAGCAGAACAAGAAGGGCGGCGTGCTGGGCCGCAAGCTCGAGGCCGCGGTCGTCGATCCGGCGTCGAACTGGCCGCTGTTCGCCGAAAAGGCGCGCGAACTCATCTCGACGCAGAAGGTCGCCGCGACGTTCGGCTGCTGGACGTCGGTGTCGCGCAAGTCGGTTCTGCCGGTGTTCGAGGAACTGAACTCGATCCTCTTCTACCCCGTCCAGTACGAGGGCGAGGAAAGCTCGAAGAACGTGTTCTACACGGGTGCGGCCCCCAACCAGCAGGCGATCCCGGCCGTCGATTACCTGATGTCGTCGGAGAAGGTGCAGCGCTGGGTGCTCGCGGGCACGGACTACGTCTATCCGCGCACGACCAACCGCATCCTCGAGGCCTACCTGAAGCTCAAGGGCGTGAAGCAGGAGGACATCCTCATCAACTACACGCCGTTCGGCCACTCCGACTGGCAGACGATCGTCCGCCAGATCAAGGCCTTCGGCAGCGCCGGCAAGAAGACGGCCGTCGTGTCGACGATCAACGGCGACGCGAACGTTCCCTTCTACAAGGAACTCGGCAACCAGGGCGTGGCCGCCAAGGACATCCCGGTCGTCGCGTTCTCGGTCGGCGAGGAAGAGCTCGCCGGCATCGACACGAAGCCGCTGGTCGGCCACCTGGCCGCGTGGAACTACTTCATGTCGGTCGACGCGCCGGAGAACAAGGACTTCATCAAGAAGTGGCAGGCGTTCATCAAGAACCCGAAGCGCGTGACCAACGACCCGATGGAAGCCCACGTCATCGGCTTCAACATGTGGGTCAAGGCGGTCGAGAAGGCCGGCACGTTCGACGCCGAAGAGGTGATCGACGCGATGGTCGGCGTCTCGGTGCCGAACCTGACCGGCGGCTTCTCGACGATGATGCCCAACCACCACATCACGAAGCCCGTCCTCATCGGCGAGATCCAGGCCGACGGCCAGATCAACACCGTGTGGCAGACCTCGGGCCTCGTGGTCGGCGACGAATGGTCCGACTATCTCGAAGGCTCGAAGGACCTGATCTC
>JAYRKO010000315.1:0-3987 GCA_041905745.1 Tagaea sp.
TAGCCGGCGTTGCGCAGGAATTCGCACGCCGTCAGGTATTCCGCGAAATCCCAGAACACGTCGAAGCGCGGGATCTCGACGATGATCTGCGACTTCGGGATGAAGTTGGCGATGCGCGTGTCGAACTCGCGGAAGCTCGCGCTCATGATCGTCTGGATGTTGAGGTTCAGCGACACGTTGCCCGACTGGCGGGTCACGAAACCGTCGAACATCGCGCGCAGCACGCGCTGGTCCATCGTGCGGGTGAGCTGCTGGAACAGCGGCTTCACCATGCGCAGGTCGTTGCGCGGAGCGACCATCTGGCGCAGGTCGGTGACGCCCACATAGACCTCGCGGAAGAAGACGCGCAGCGGCTCGCGCGGCGCGGCCGCACAGCACATCTGGCTCTTGAGGAAGCCGGTGATGTCGGCCTTGCGCAGCAGGTCCTCGAGCTTGGCGAGCGAGGCGGCCGTCAGCGGCTGGCCCTGCGCCGTCGTCATCGCCGTGCCGGCCTTGTTCAGGAGGCGCGCGCGGCGCTCCTGGAAGGCGCGGTAGTCGTCGACGATCTTGGTGACGATCCCCTCGAAATCCTGGAACTGGTCCTTGAAGGCGAACAGTTCGTAGGCGTCCTGCGCCTGGCCTTCCTCGAGACCCGCGGCCGAGGCGTGCTGGCGCAGGATCGTCTTGAGGTCGGAGTCGAAATTCTCGAGGTGGTAGCGGTGGTCGCGGCGGAACAGCAGCACGATGTTGTAGTTGTGCATGGCGAATACGCCGCTGTCGGACTGGCCGAGCAGCTTGCGCAGCGAATCGATGATCTGCTGGAAGTTCTCGCGCCGCCGGCTGAACCATGCGGGCGAGTTCATGGCCACGATCACCCCGTAGCGGAACTGGATGTCCTCGGATTTCTTGACCCGGGACAGTTCCGCCAGGAGTGCTTCCTCGTCGCTTGCTTCGGTGGCCTTGGGATCCATTCCGGGTTTCTGTTCAGCGTCTTGTGCGGCCGTCGGCCCGACTCGCGGCCGGTCGGGCAACGGGAACCTTATCCGGCGGGACGCGGCTGTTCAACACGCCGCGCCCAGGCCAGGTCGCGCCCGCCGGCCGGTGCCGGGGGCTTGGTGCGCCAGCGGGTCATGACTTCCAGCGCCTCGGGCACGCCCATGCGGTCGAACAGCGCCACCGCTTCGGCCGGTGCCCCCTGTTCGCCCTTGTCCGGGTCGACCGGCATCAGGCGGCCCTCGCTGGCCGAGGTGCGGCGCAGCAGCTGGCCCAGCGCCAGATAGTGCACCCGCTCCATGCCCAGCGCCCGGGCGGCGACCGAAAGGGCGCGCCCGTCGGCCTGGTAGAGAATGCGCCGCGCGGTCTTCATCGGCAGCTCGGCGAAGCGGGCGAACAGCGCCTCGAACAGCGAGACGTGGCCCTGGCGCAGCGTGCGCACGAGGATCGCGGGGTCGTTGAGGCGTTCGGCCTTGATCGTGTCGGCCAGCCGGTCGGCCGACGAGCCCCAGTCCATCGCCGCGCCGTGGTCGGCGGCCGCACCCTGCGCGGCGTCGTCCACGGCCCAGTCGACCGAGCCTTCCCAGCCCGGCGCCCAGTTCGATGCGGCCGCGTCGAAGGCGTAGCGCTCGCGGATCTGCCGCTTGAGGTCGGCGGCAACCCAGCCGTAGAGCCGCGCGGCGATTTCCCCCGGCAGGTCCTCGCGCGAGACGAGCGGGCGCTGCAGGCGTTCGCGTTCGCGCGCCAGATCGGAAAGATAGGCGAACGTCGCCTCCGCGATGCGCGCGGACCGGTTGGCGAGCAGTTCTTCCATCACGTCGGAATCGCCCGCATCGACGAGCGCGGCGGAAACGATCTCGCTGACGTCCGTGCGGTTGGCGATGGCGAGGCGGTGGGCCTGCCCGCGCTGGCGGATGATCTCGACGAGGTCGGCGTCGGCCAGTGCCGCGCTCATCGTCAGCAGCGGGCGGGCGATGGAAATTTCGTCGTTGGCGAGCGCCACCACCAGTTCGCGCGGCGCGTCGGGCGTTTCGGCCAGCCGTTCGGCCAGCCGCCGGCGGATGTCGGCCTCGGTCTCGCGGATGAGGGCGCGAACGATGTCGGCGGCGATCTCGAACTCGCCCTTGTCGAGGGCGGCGGGCTGGTCGGCGAGGATCTCGCCCAGCTCATTGCCGATCTTGGCGCGCGCGCTTCCGCGGCTCGCCTGCGCAAGCTCGAGAAGGGCACCGATTTTCGTCTGTATCGTCTGCGACATCGCGGTTCCCAAGGTATGCGAGGGAACGAGTCCCCGGCAAGCGCAAGCGCCCCGTTCCCGGTTTGTCCATTGGGTGTCCGATGGCCGGGCGGGCTAGTGTCGCGCCCCGATGAACTACCGCCACGCCTTCCATGCCGGAAATTTCGCCGACGTCGTCAAGCACGCGGCCCTGTGTCTGCTGGTCGCGCGGCTGGCCGAGAAGGCGAAGCCCTTCTGCGTGCTCGATACGCATGCGGGGCTCGGCGAATACGATCTGATGGCCGATCCGGCAGCGCGCACCGGCGAATGGACGCAGGGCATCGCGCGCGTCTTCGCGCGCGCCGACGCGCCCGCGGAAATGGCGCCCTATCTCGACGAGGTGCGCGCCCTCAACCCCGACGGCGCGCTGCGCTGGTATCCGGGCAGTCCGCGGCTGATCGCGCGGGGCCTGCGCGCGGGCGACCGGCTCGTCGCCAACGAGCTGCATCCGGAAGATGCGCGCACGCTCGCGCGCACGTTTCCGAACGAGCCGGGCGTCGAGATTTCCGAGGGCGACGGCTATGTCGCGGTCAAGGCGAAGCTGCCGCCGCGCGAGCGGCGCGGGCTTGTGTTCCTCGACCCGCCTTTCGAGCGCAAGGACGAGTTCGACGCGCTCGCCCGCGCGCTGCGCCAGGGCTTGCGGCGCTTCGCGACCGGCACGTTCGCCGCGTGGTACCCGATCAAGGACCGCGCCGCGCCCGATGCCTTTCTTGCCGGCATGGCCGACGGGCGCGTGGCGCGCGTGAGCGTGGCGGAATTCCTGATGCGCCCGGCCGACGATCCCAAGCGGCTCGCAGGCTGCGGGCTCGTGTTCGTCAACGCGCCGTTCGGCTTTGCCGAGCGTCTGTCGCGCGCGTGGAACTGGTGCGCCGATGCGCTGGCCGCGCAGGGCGGCGTGCGCATCGAAACGCTGGTCGCCGAAACGCCGACGGCGCGGACCGGTTCCCCGATCCGCGCCGCCGAAGAAACCGGCGAAAGCTGAAAGCCTCAGGCCGGCGGCGCGCCGACCGGGCCGTTCAGTTCGACCGTGACCGCCTCGGGCCCCTTGCGGGCCGTGACGACCTTCATGCGCACCGGCTGACCGGGCGCCAGGCTCTGCAGCCCGGCGTTGCGCAGCACGGTGATGTGCACGAACACATCCTTGCCGCCGCCGTTGGGCTGCACGAAGCCGTAGCCCTTGAGGCCGGAGAACCACTTCACGACGCCGTCCATGTCCTCGGCGTTCGAAAGGTCGACCGGCGCCTGATAACCGCCGCGATCCCCGCCGCCGTAGCCGCCGCGATCGCCGCCGCCACCACCGCCGCCCCAACCGCCGCGGTCACCGCCGCCGCCGCCGCCCCAGCCGCCGCGATCGCCCCGGTCGCCGTAAGGCGTGCGCTGGCGCGGTGCCGACGGCTGCGAGGTCGAATTGTCGACTTCGAGCACGCGCAGGACCTGACGGCCCTTCGGGCTCGACCCGATCTCGACCGTCACGCTCGCACCTTCGCCGACCGACTCGTAGCCGGCCTGCTTGAGTGCTGAAAGATGGAGGAATGCCTCGGGGGATCCGTCAGAGGGTGTCACGAACCCGAATCCCTTGGCGCTGTTGAACCACTTCACCGTGGCCCGCATCGTGCTGCCGTCACCCGAAGGCATGTCTACCGTCCTCGCCTAATCGCGTCTTGCCGACGTCGTTGTCCCCTGCGGCAGGCGACCCGGATGCGGGGGCTTCGGGTTTCTCGACGGCTGCTTCTTGTCGAACG
>JAYRKO010000316.1:0-3974 GCA_041905745.1 Tagaea sp.
CGGGCGACGAAATCTTCGTGTTCCAGTCGCTCGCGGGCGGCTGAAGGGAAGGAACGACCGAATATGGGCAACCGCATCCTCGTGGCCACGCGCAAAGGCCTGTTCGACCTGAAGCGCGCCAAGACGGGCTGGCGCATCGCGCGCACGTCGTTCCTGGGCGACATCCTTTCGCAGGCGATGCGCGATCCGCGGGACGGCGCGCTCTACGCCGCGCAGTCGCTGGGCCATTTCGGCGTGAAGCTCCAGCGCTCGCGCGACGACGGGCGCACGTGGCAGGAGGTGGCCGCACCCAGCTTCCCCAAGACCGACGACAAGTCGGGCCCGTCGGTCGAATATCTCTTCTCGATCGAGGCCGGCGGTGCCAGCGAACCCGGCGTGCTCTGGTGCGGCACGGTGGGCGGCGGTCTTTTCCGCTCGGCCGACCGCGGCGAAAGCTGGACGCTCAATGCCGGCCTGTGGAACCGGCCCGAGCGCAAGGACTGGGGCGGCGGCGGCTTCAATGTCGACAAGCCGGGCATCGACACGATCCTCGTCGACCCGCGCGATTCACGGCGCATCGTCGTGGGCATCTCGTCGGGCGGCGTGTGGCAGACCGCCGACGGCGGCGCCACGTGGCGCAACACCTCGAAGGGGCTCTACGCCGAATACATGCCGCCCGTGCGGCGCGAGGACCCGAACATCCAGGACGTCCACCGCATCGCGCGCTGCCGCGCGGTTCCCGAAGCGCTGTGGCTCCAGCACCACAACGGCGTGTTCCGCTCGACCGATTGCGGGGCAACGTGGAAAGAGGTGAAGACGATCCGCCCGTCGAAATTCGGCTTCGCGGTCGCCGCGCACCCGAAGGATCCCGACACGGCGTGGTTCGTGCCCGGCGTGAAGGACGAATGCCGCATTCCGGTCGACGCGAAGATGGTCGTCGCGCGCACGACCGACGGGGCCAAGAGCTTCAAGGTGCTGACCAAGGGCCTGCCGCAGAAGCACGCCTACGATCTCGTGCTGCGCCACGGGCTCGACGTCGACGATACGGGCAAATGCCTCGCCGTCGGATCGACGACGGGCCATCTGTGGGTCAGCGAGAACGGCGGAAATTCGTGGACGCTCGCCGCCGGCAACCTGCCGCCGGTCGCCAGCGTGCGCTTCGCCTAAGGCGGAAGTTCAGACCGAAATATCGACGAGCTGGCCGCGAGAACGGTCGCCGGACTTGGGCGGCACGACGTCGGGTGGAAGCTGGTTGTCGGGCGGCGGCGGTGCCGATGCGGCGGCCTTCGCCGCGTCGGTCGTCGCCTGCACGCTGCCGGGCGGCGGGGGGCCGGGCGGGACGCTCGAGGAAATCGACGAAGCCATGGCGACGGACCTTCTTTCGGACGCCGGATTGTCACGATTTATACGCCACCATCGCGTTGCTGGCAAATCCGCGCCCCCGGCTTGACGCCGGGCGGCAGGGTCCTGCACAAGCGGAAGACCGATGGAACGCGCCCTTTCCCCCGACCGGTTCTGGCTTGCCCTGCTGGCGCTGGCCGCACCCTGCGCGGCCGTCCTCGGCACGCTGGCGTGGCTGCACGAGATCCCGTGGCCGTCGGCGGCACTCGGCATTGCGGCGACGGCCGCCGCCACGGCCTTCCTGCTGTCGCGCCATCTCGCGGCGCTGGCCCGCCACGCACGCCGGCTCGACGAGCTTGCCAAAGGCGAACCGCCCGATGCGCTGGCCCGCCCGGCCGACGACGGCACGACCGCCCCCCTCGCCGAGGCGGTGGCCCGGCTCGAACGCGCGCTGCCCGAGCGCGTGCAGCCGATGGCGAGCGAGGCGGCGCTCGAATCGATCGTCGACGCGTTGCCCTACGCGATCCTGCAGGTCGATGCCGACGAACGCGTGGCGCGGGCCAACGCCGCGGCGCGCGCGCTGTTCGGCGACGGGCTGGAGGGCAAGCCGCTCGTCGCCTATCTGCGCGACCCCGACGTGCTCGACGCGCTGGCCGAGGCGCTTTCCGGCGCCTTCCCCGAGGCGGCCGACGTGCGGCTTGCCGGTGCGGTCGAGCGCGCGCTGCGCGTGCGCGTCGTGCCGCTGCCGCGCGGAACCGGTGCACGGCCCGCGGCCCTGCTCGCCATCGCCGACGTGACGACCGTCCAGCAGGCCGAGCGCATGCGCCGCGATTTCGTGGCGAATGTCAGCCACGAGCTGCGCACGCCGCTCGCCACGCTCACCGGCTTCATCGAGACGCTGCAGGGCCCCGCGCGCGAGGACGCCGCCGCGCGCGAGCGCTTCCTGTCGATCATGGCCACGCAGGCCGCGCGCATGACGCGCATCGTGACCGACCTGCTTTCGCTCTCGAAGATCGAGGAGGCCGAGCACACGCCGCCCTCGGGCCGGATCGACGCCGCGCGGGTGCTGGCCGGCACGCTCGACGCGCTGTCGCTCGCCGCCAAGGCGAAGGGTACGACGCTGGCCGCGGACATCGCCCGCGACCTGCCGCCGGTGCTGGCCGACGGCGACCAGATCGCGCAGGTCTTCCAGAACCTGATCGACAACGCGATCAAGTACGGCAGGCCCGGTGGGCAGGTGCGCGTGAGCGCGCGCGCCGCCGACCGGCTGCCGCCGGGCTTCGTGGCGCGCGCGAAACGCTATGTCGAGGTGCGCATCGAGGACGACGGCGAGGGCATCGCGCGCGAACACCTGCCGCGCCTGACCGAGCGCTTCTACCGCGTGGATGCCGGCCGCTCGCGCGAGATGGGCGGCACCGGGCTGGGGCTCGCCATCGTCAAGCACATCGTCAACCGCCACCGTGGCGCGCTCGACGTCGACAGCGAGATCGGTCGCGGCACCGTTTTCAAGGTTTTCCTGCCGGTCGCCGAGGCCGCTTGACGGCGACATTTCTCTGACTAGAGTCAGAGAAATGCGTCCTTCCGACATCGAGACCGTCCGCCGCTTCAACCGCATCGTCACGCGCCGCACGGGCGCGCTCGACGCCGACTACCTCAAGCGCGGCCGCCCGCTGGGCGAGGCGCGCCTGCTGTTCGAGATCGGTGCGGCGGGCGCCGATGCGCGGTCGCTGCGCGCCCGGCTCGACCTCGATTCGGGCTATCTCAGCCGCCTCGTCGCCGCGCTGACGCGCCAGGGGCTGGTGCGTACCGCGCGCGACGGCGCGGACGCGCGCCGCCGGCGCCTGACGCTGACCGCGAAGGGCAAGCGCGAGGTTGCCGTCTACGACCGGCTGTCGGACGATCTCGCGCGCTCGTTTCTCGCCCCGCTCGATGCGCAAAAGCGCGCCCGCCTCGTCGCCGCGATGGCGGAGGTCGAGCGCCTGCTCGGCCCCGCCCCGCTCGAAATCCGCATCGAAGACCCGAACTCGCCCACGGCGATCGCCTGCGTCACGGCCTACTTCGCCGAACTTGCACGCCGCTTCGAAGGCGGCTTCGATCCCGGCAAGCCCGGCTATTCCAACCCGAAGGACGCCGGACGCTTCTACGTCGCGTGGGTCGACGGTGCGGCCGTGGGCTGCGGGGCGGTCAAGACCGTCGGCCCGCGCACCTACGAGATCAAGCGCATGTGGGTCGCGCCCGAGGCGCGCGGCCGGGGTATTGCGCGCCGCCTGCTGGCAGCGCTTGAGGCGGAAGCGATCCGGCGCGGGGCGCGGCGCATCGTCCTCGACACGAACAGCGTACTCGTCGAGGCGCAAGCACTCTACCGCGCGTCCGGCTACCGGCCGACCGCGCGCTTCAACGACAATCCCTACGCCCAGCTCTGGTTCGAGAAGACCGTCAGGCCGAAAGCGCCGCGCCGATAAGGCCGGGTGCGTCGGTGATGATGCTGTCCACGCCCCACGCGACCAGTTCGCGCGCGCGTTCGGGTTCGTTCACCGTCCACACCAGCGCCTTGAGGCCCGCTTCCTTGATGTCGCGCACCTGCTGGCGGGTCAGCCGCTTCCAGCCCGGATGGACGGCCGCACAGCGCAGCGCGTCGACGTCCGCGCGCCAGC
>JAYRKO010000317.1:0-3955 GCA_041905745.1 Tagaea sp.
CCACCGGTC
The DNA here is from genome assembly GCA_041905745.1 of Tagaea sp. GTDB lineage: Bacteria > Pseudomonadota > Alphaproteobacteria > CACIAM-22H2 > CACIAM-22H2 > Tagaea. The sequence goes on from JAYRKO010000317.1 coordinate 10, forward strand.
TCCGCCAGGACCTTCGTGATCGCCGCCGTCAGCGACGTCTTCCCGTGGTCCACGTGCCCGATCGTCCCGATGTTGCAGTGCGGCTTGTTCCGCTCGAATTTCGCTTTCGACATGGTTTCGTGCCTCGAAGGGATTGCGCGGTTTTCTGGGTTACCAGCGATAGTGCGAGAAGGCGCGGTTCGCGTCCGCCATGCGGTGCGTGTCTTCGCGCTTCTTGATGGCGGCGCCGCGGTTGTTCGCGGCGTCCATCAGCTCGACCGAGAGACGCTCGGTCATGGTGTGTTCGGAACGCTCGCGCGCGGCCGAGATCAGCCAGCGGATGGCGAGGGCCTGCGAACGCTCGGGCCGGACTTCGACCGGCACCTGGTACGTGGCACCGCCGACGCGACGCGAACGCACTTCCAGGTTGGGCTTCACGTTGTCGAGGGCCTGGTGGAACACCTTGAGGCCGTCGGCGTTGAGCTTCTTGCCCACGATGTCGATCGCACCGTAGACGATCGATTCGGCGACGGAACGCTTGCCGTCGTACATGAGGCTGTTCGTGAAACGCGAGATCACGAGATCGCCGAACTTCGGATCCGGTAGGACTTCCCGGCGCTCGGCGCGATGGCGACGCGACATGGGTCTGGCTCTCCCTGATTACTTCGGCCGCTTGGCGCCGTACTTCGAACGGCGCTGCTTGCGGTCCTTGACGCCCTGCGTATCGAGGGTGCCGCGGATGATGTGATAGCGAACACCGGGAAGGTCCTTGACGCGGCCACCGCGGATCATGACGACCGAGTGTTCCTGCAGGTTGTGGCCTTCGCCGGGGATGTAGCTCGTGACTTCGAAGCCGTTGGTCAGCCGCACGCGCGCGACCTTGCGCAGCGCGGAGTTCGGCTTCTTCGGCGTCGTCGTGTAGACGCGCGTGCAAACGCCGCGCTTCTGGGGGCTCGCCTCGAGCGCCGGCACCTTGTTGCGCGACGGCTTGTCGGTGCGACCCTGGCGGATGAGCTGGTTGATCGTAGGCATCCGATCTTGTCCTTGCGCTCGCTCTGGAACTCGAACTCGGCTTCGGTTTCCCGCCCTCGCCCGCCCCGGCACGCGCGCATGCGCGATCCCGGAGCCGCCGAAGGCGGCGTGACAAAAAGTTCCTCGCGACGAGGGGCCGTGACGCCTTACGTCGCGCGAGGAACTTCGAACTTTTCCGGCGGTTTAACGTCCTGCCGCGACGAACCTGCTTTCGCCCGGGAACCCGAGTTTCGGACGGCTTCGCGCCCGACGTTCCGGCCCCTTTTGAAAGGCGCGCGGAACATAAGATTCGGGTCCCCCCAAGTCAAATGGAAAAGGAAGAATCTTTCGCGGCTGCGAGCGGCTTCCGGCCGCACCCCGGAAACCGTTGATCCGGAAAGCCAAACGGCCGCCCCTTGCGGAGCGGCCGTCCGGTTATCCACAGCTTGCCGGAACGCTTACTTGGTGCGCCGGCGGCCGCCGATGGCCCGCTTGGGCGCCTCGCCCTCGGACTCGGCCGGCTGGGCGTCGTTTGCCGCCTGCTGGTCCTGCTGGGCCGCAAGCAGTTCGCGGTCGCGATCGGCCGCAACCTGCCGGATGCGGTTCATCACCGCACCCGTGCCCGCCGGGATCAGACGCCCGACGATCACGTTCTCCTTCAGGCCGCCGAGATTGTCGGTCTTGCCGTTGACCGCCGCCTCGGTGAGCACGCGCGTGGTCTCCTGGAAGGAGGCCGCCGAGATGAACGACTGCGTCTGCAGCGAGGCCTTCGTGATGCCCTGAAGGACCGGCTTGCACGTCGCGAGGCGCATGTTCTCGCGCGCCAGCTTCTCGTTGGCCGCATCGAAATCGACGCGATCGATCTGCTCGCCGGCCAGATAGACCGACTCGCCCGGATCGTCGATTTCGACCTTCTGCAGCATCTGGCGGACGATCACCTCGATGTGCTTGTCGTTGATCTTCACGCCCTGCAACCGGTAGACGTCCTGGATCTCGTTGACCAGATACGTCGCCAGCGCCTCGACACCCATGACGCGCAGGATGTCGTGCGGGACGGGGTTGCCGTCCATCAGCAGGTCGCCGCGCTGGACGTAGTCGCCTTCCTGCACGGAGATGTGCTTGCCCTTCGGGATCATGTACTCGACCGGCGAGAGCGACTCGTCCGACGGGCGGACGACGATACGGCGCTTGGTCTTGTAATCCTTGCCGAACTCGACCCGACCCTCGCCCTCCGAGATGATCGCGTAGTCCTTCGGACGACGCGCCTCGAACAGCTCGGCCACGCGCGGCAGACCGCCCGTGATGTCGCGGGTCTTCGACGATTCGCGCGGGATGCGCGCGATGATGTCGCCGGCGTGGATGTCCTGGCCGTTTTCGACCGAGAGCACCGCGTCGACCGACAGGAAGTAGCGAGCCTCGAGCCCGTTGGCGAGCTTGATGACGTTGCCCTTCTTGTCGCGCAGCTGGATCTGCGGCTTGAGATCGGCGCCGCGCGGCTGCTGGCGCCAATCGACGACGACCTTGGACGAGATGCCGGTGGCTTCATCCATCACCTCGCGGATCGACACGCCCTCGACGAGGTCGACGTAGTGCGCCGTACCTTCCTTCTCGGTGATGATCGGAAGGGTGTACGGATCCCACTCGGCCAGCTTCTGGCCCTTGGCGACGTGCGCGCCCTCGTCGGCGAGCAGCTTGGCGCCGTAAGGCACGCGGTGGCGTGCGCGTTCGCGCTTCTGCTCGTCCATCAGCACGATCTCGGTGTTGCGGCCCATGACGACCGGAACGCCAACGCTGTTGAGAACGACGTTGCGGTTGCGGACCTCGACCTTCGCTTCGTAGGCCGCTTCGACCGACGACTGCTCGGCGCCGCGCTGGACGGCGCCGCCGATGTGGAAGGTACGCATCGTGAGCTGCGTGCCCGGTTCGCCGATCGACTGCGCGGCGATGATGCCCACCGCCTCGCCGACGTTGACGACCGTGCCACGCGCGAGGTCGCGGCCGTAGCAAGCACCGCACACGCCGCCCTTGGACGTGCAGGTCAGCACCGAACGGATCTTCACCCGGTCGACGCCGGCCTTCTCGATGCGCTCGACCATCTCTTCGACGATCAGCTCGCCCGCCTTGAGGATCGCGTCGCCCGACAGCGGATCGACGATGTCCTCGGCCGTGGTGCGGCCCAGGATGCGCTCGCCCAGCGTTGCGATGACTTCGCCGCCCTCGACGATCGCCTTCATCGACAGGCCGTCCGTCGTGCCGCAGTCGTTCTCGATGATGATCGCGTCCTGCGCGACGTCGACGAGACGACGGGTGAGGTAGCCCGAGTTGGCGGTCTTGAGCGCCGTGTCGGCGAGACCCTTGCGCGCGCCGTGCGTCGAGTTGAAGTACTCGAGCACGGAGAGGCCTTCCTTGAAGTTCGAGATGATCGGCGTCTCGATAATTTCGCCCGACGGCTTGGCCATGAGGCCGCGCATGCCGGCGAGCTGCTTGATCTGCGCCGGAGAACCGCGCGCCTGAGAGTGGGCCATCATCCACACCGAGTTGATGGGCTTGCCCTTCTCGGTCTTGGAGATCTCCTTCATCATCGCCGCGGCGACGTTGTCGGTGCACATCGACCAGGCGTCGACAACCTTGTTGTACTTCTCGCCCTGCGTGATCAGGCCGTCCTGGTACTGCTGTTCGAACTCGGCGACCTTCGCCTTCGTCTGGTCGACGAGGCCCTTCTTGGCCGCCGGGATTATCAGGTCGTCCTTGCCGAACGAGATGCCCGCGCGGCACGCCTGCGCGAAGCCCATCGCCATCAGGCGGTCGGCGAAGATCACGGTCTCCTTTTGGCCGCAGTGGCGGTAGACCACGTCGATGACGTTCTGCACGTCCTTCTTGGTCAGGAGGTTGTTGATCAGCGAGAACGGGACGTTCGGATGGCGCGGCAGGATCTGCGAGAGCAGCATGCGGCCCG
>JAYRKO010000318.1:0-3943 GCA_041905745.1 Tagaea sp.
ACCGGAAACAGACGGAACGCGTTGTCGGTGAGCGGCCCGCCCACCGTGCGCCCGGCGAGATCGGCAGGCTTGGAAATGCCGGCACTCTTCCACGAGACGATCGCCGCGGGCGTCGAGCGATAGACGTTGAACACGGCCATCGGCGTCGAGTCCGGATTCTTCAGATGGAACTCCGCCAGCGCCGGCAGATCGCCGAAGCCCAGATCGTAGGTGTCCGACGCCACGCGTTGCAGCGCGTCGGCGCCCGCGGCAGGATCCATCGAGACGATGCGGATGCCTTCCTGCTGGAAGTAGCCCTTCTCCATCGCATGGATGAAGGGCGAGTTGGTGCCGTTGCGCGGCAGGTTCAGCGTGAAGCGGACCGGGACGCCCGCCTGGGCGCGCACGGCAGGTGCGGCGAGGGCGACGGCGGCGCCGGCAAGGAAGGCGCGGCGCGAGACACGGTTCGTTCTGGCCATTCTCGTTCTCCGGGGGCGTTGGAATGGAGACAATCGAGGCAATCCGCATGCCATTGCGGGGGCCGATGTCGGTTTGTCGTTGATTTGCCGGGCTTCGCCTTTAGGTTTCCGCGCGATGACGATCCTTGCGCTGACGATGGGCGAACCGGCGGGCGTGGGCGGCGAACTTTCGCTGCTCGCGTGGAAGCAGTTGCACGCCGAAGGGCCCGCTTTCGTGGCGCTCGACGATCCCGATCGGCTCGCCGGCATTGCGCAAGCACTCGGCCTGTCCGTGCCGGTTCGCACCGTTTCCGATCCGGCCGAGGCGGCGGGGGTCTTCGCCGAGGCGCTGCCCGTGCTGCCGGTGCGGCTTCGCGCGAAATCCGTCGCCGGCCGGCCTGATCCCGTCAACGCGCCCGCCGTCGTCGAATCGATCGACCGCGCCGTGGCGCTGGCGCAGGCAGGTGCCGTCGGCGCCGTGGTCACGAACCCCATCCAGAAGGCGACGCTCTACGCCGCGGGCTTCGCGCATCCCGGCCATACGGAGTATCTGGCCGCGAAGGCGGGCGACGTTCCGGTGGCGATGATGCTCGTGTGCCCGGAGCTTCGCGTCGTTCCCGTCACGATCCACGTTTCGTTGCGCGATGCGGTCGCGCGGCTGACGACGGCGGATATCGTCGCGACCGCGCGCATCGCGCTTGCCGGGCTCGCGCGCGATTTCGGTATCGCGCGACCCAAACTGGCGCTGGCGGGGCTGAATCCCCATGCCGGCGAGGACGGCGCGATGGGTCGCGAAGACATAGAGATCGTGAAGCCCGCGCTCGATGCGCTGCGCGCCGAGGGAATCGATGCGGTCGGCCCCTTGCCGCCCGACACGATGTTCGCGCCGCGCGCGCGCAAGCGCTACGACGCCGCAATCTGCATGTACCACGACCAGGCGCTGATCCCGCTGAAGACGCTCGACGTCGACGGCGGGGTCAACGTCACGCTCGGCCTGCCGTTCGTGCGCACGTCGCCCGACCACGGCACGGCTCTCGACATCGCCGGAAAGGGCCTCGCCGATCCCGGCAGCCTGATCGCGGCCCTGCGGCTCGCGCGAACGCTCGCGGGAAACCGCCTCGACGGGGAGAAACCTCGATGAAGAAACTGCGTCTTGGATTCAACGTCGACCATGTCGCGACCGTGCGCAACGCGCGCGGCGGCGCCCATCCCGATCCGGTCGACGCCGCGCGGCGCGCGCTTGCGGCCGGCGCCGACGGCATCACCGCGCATCTGCGCGAGGACCGCCGGCATATCCGCGATGCCGACATGCGCCGCCTCCGGGACGTGCCGGCGCCGCTCAATTTCGAAATGGCCGCGACGGACGAAATGGCGGCGATCGCGCTCGACATCCGGCCGCACGCCTGCTGCCTCGTGCCCGAGAAGCGCACGGAAGTGACGACCGAAGGCGGGCTCGACGTCGTCGGTGGTCGCGTCGCGCTGAAGCCCTATATCGCGCGCCTGTCGGCGGCGGGCATCCGCGTCTCGCTGTTCGTCGATCCGGAACCCGCCCAGCTCGACGCCGCGGTGGCGGTCGGCGCGCCCGTCGTCGAGCTGCACACGGGCGCCTACGCCCACGCGGAAGGAACGCCCGCCTTCGCCGCCGAACTCGACCGACTGCGCCGCGCGGCCGCGCACGGCGCGCGCGCGGGCCTCGAATGCCATGCCGGCCACGGGCTGACCTTCGCCAATGTCGCTGCCGTGGCCGCGATCCCCGAGCTGGTCGAGCTCAATATCGGCCACTTCCTCGTGGGCGCCGCGATCTTCGACGGACTCGACGCAACGATCGGCCGCATGCGCGCAGCCATGGATGCCGCGCGCCGCTGAGGGCCGATCGTCTGCCGTCTAGTGGTTGTCGCGCGGCAGGCCCGCCGTCTGGGCGATCCGCTGGTACTTCACGGCCGGCTTCAGCGTCATGCCTTCCGACAGCTGGTCGACCATCGAGCGCTGGATCTCCTGCCACGGCGTCTGGCTCGGCGGCATCGGGAAGCCGCCCTTGGCCGCAAGCTCGGCGTGGCGCTTCTTGATCTCTTCCGGCGGCAGCAGGATGTCGGCCGTGCGCTTGTTGAGATCGATACGGATGCGGTCGCCCGTGCGCAGGATCGCCAGCCCGCCGTTCGCCGCGGCCTCGGGCGAGGCGTTGAGGATCGAGGGCGAGCCCGACGTGCCCGACTGCCTTCCGTCGCCGATGCAGGGCAGCGACAGCACGCCGCGTTTGATGAGCGCTGCGGGCGGCTGCATGTTCACGACTTCGGCGGCACCCGGATAGCCGATGGGGCCGACGCCGCGGATGACGAGGATCGTGTGCTCGTCGACGCCAAGTGCGGGATCGTCGAGGCGGGCGTGGTAATCCTCCGGTCCTTCGAATACGGCGACCTTGCCCTCGAACGCGTTGGGGTCCTTCGGGTTCGAGAGATAGCGGTCCTGGAATTCCTTCGAGATCACGCTCGTCTTCATGATCGCGCTGTCGAAGAGCGTGCCCTTGAGATTGAGGAAGCCCGCGTTCTTGCGCAGCGGATTGTCCCAGCTGCGGATGACGTCCGGGTCGCCCGACTGCCGGCCGCGGCAGTTCTCGCCCATCGTCTTGCCGCTGACGGTCATCGCGTTCTCGCGGATCTTGCCCTTTCGGATCAGCTCGCCCATCACCGCAGGCAGGCCACCGGCGCGGAAGTACTCCTCGCCCAGATACTCGCCCGCCGGCTGCAGGTTGACGAGTAGCGGGATCTCGAAGCCGAGACGCTCCCAGTCGGCGACCGTCAGGTTCACGCCCGCGTGCTTGGCGATGGCGTTGATGTGCACGGGCGCGTTGGTCGAGCCGCCGATCGCCGTGTTGGCGACGATGACGTTCTCGAACGCCTCGCGCGTCATGATGTCGGACGGCTTCAGGTCCTCCCACACCATGCCGACGATGCGCTCGCCCGTTGCGTATGCGATCTGGCCGCGCTCGCGGTAGGGCGCGGGAATGGCCGCCGATCCCGGCAGGCACATGCCCAGCGCCTCGGAAAGCGCATTCATCGTCGAAGCGGTGCCCATCGTGTTGCAGTGGCCGACCGACGGGGCGGACGCCGCGACGATGTCGATGAACTGGTCGTAGTTGATCTCGCCCGCGGCGTGGCGCTCGCGCGCCTTCCACACGAACGTGCCCGATCCGATGCGCTCCTTGCCGTTCCAGCCGTTGAGCATGGGTCCGACGTTGAGACCGATCGCGGGGATGTTGACCGTCGCGGCCGCCATCAGCAGGGCGGGCGTGGTCTTGTCGCAGCCCGTCATCAGCACGACGCCGTCGATCGGATAGCCGAACAGCACCTCGACCAGCGACAGGTAGGTGAGGTTGCGGTCGAGCATCGCGGTCGGCCGCTTGCCGGTTTCCTGGATCGGATGGCAGGGGAATTCGAAGCAGATGCCGCCGGCCGAGCGGATGCCCTCGCGCACGCGCTTGGCCAGTTCCATGTGGTGGCGGTTGCACG
>JAYRKO010000319.1:0-3940 GCA_041905745.1 Tagaea sp.
TCGGCCACGCACAGTTCCACGCGCGTCAGCGCCGTGGCGCCGTTGGCGTGCGACAGCCAGCGCGCCTGCCACAGATGCTCGGGCGTCAGCTGTTCGACGAACTGGATGCGGCCTTCCGCCATCGTGCCGGCGGCCGTGCGCACGACCGTGAAGCGCGCGCGCCGCTCGCCCTCGGGCGTGCCGATGGGCCGCGACAGCGCCACGGGCTCGAGCGGACCGAAGCCGCCGGCGGCCAGTCGCGCATGGTCGCCGCCCGGATCGGCGGTGCCGAACGCGATCAGGTGGACGCCCGTATAGCGCGCGATGCCCGCGCGCAGCGTGGCGGCGTTGGGCGTATCGGCCGTGGGTGCAAGGAATTCGAGATAGCCCTTTTCGAGCATCACGCAGTGATTGCCCGTGCCCGCCGGCACGGGCGGGTCGCCCACGCTCTGCGCGGAAAAGGGCGTGACCGTGAAGCCCAGTGCGGCCAGCGCGTCGCGCGCGGCGCCGGCCGCCGGCACCCAGTGCGCGACATGGTCGACGACCAGTTCGCCTTTCGCCGGGCGCTGGCTCATGCGCCCAGCGCCAGCGTGCCGCCGGGATATGAGAGCCGGCGCGTCGCGCAGTCGAAGCGCATCAGGTCCTCACCCACGGCGACGGGCCCCGCGAAATCGGCGCCCACCTCGTCGAGCAGCTTTTGCGGATCGAAGCGCGTGGGCACGAAATGGTTGAGGACGAGGAGCTTCGCGCCCGCTTCGCGCGCGATCTTGCCGACCTCGTCCGAGCGCGTGTGATAGGCGCCGACCGCCGCGACCGTCTCGGCCGAGCGCACGCCCGGCACGACCGGCATCTCGGCATGCAGGAAGCATTCGTGGACGAGCGCGTCGGCACCGCGCGCCGCGTCGATCAGCGCCTGCGAGCGCGCCGTGTCGCCGCTGAAGGCGATCTTGTGCCCGTCGGCCTCGAACACGTAGCCGAAGGCGAATTTCACCGGCTGGTGCTCGACCGCGACCGCGTGCACCCGCACGCCGTCCTCGGACAGGATCTCGCCCGCCGCGATCTCGCGCACGTCCATTTCGAAGCCGGCCGTCGAGGCGCGCTTCTCGTGCGCGATGCGCTGCGCGCGCTCGGCTGCCCACAGCGCCATCGTGCCGTCCACGAACGCGCGCGTACCCGGGGGCCCGTACACGCGCCACGGTCGCGTGCGCCCCTGATGCCAGGCCGAGATGACGAGCTGGTAGAAATCGACCAGATGGTCGGTGTGGAGATGCGTCAGGAAAAGCGCGTCGAGTGCGGCACCCTTGGTTCCCGCTTCCACAAGGCGCTGGGTGACGCCCGAGCCGCAATCGACCAGATATTGCCGTCCGCGCGCGCGCAGCAGGTTCGACGGCCCGCGCCGCGCGGGGTCGCATTGCGGGCAGCCGGTGCCCAACAGGACCAGTTCCATCGCTTCAGCCGTAGAAATACCGCGGCAGCAACAGCACGAAGCCGGGCCAGTAGGTGACGATGCCGAGCGTGACCAGCAGCGGCACCAGGAAGGGCAGGCATGCTTTCGTCGTGCGCTCGAAGCTGATGTTGGCGACGCGCGCGAGGATGTAGAGCACCATGCCGACCGGCGGCGTCAGCAGGCCGATCATCAGGTTCAGCACCATGATGAGGCCGAAATGCACCGGGTCGACGCCCACCTGCGTCATCAGCGGCAGCAGGACGGGCACGAGGATGGTGATCGCCGCGATCGTCTCCATGAAGCAGCCGACGATCAGCAGGAAGATGTTGACGAGCAGCAGCACCGCCCACGGCTCGCTCGTGATCGACAGCACGAGCTGGGCGACCTCGTCGGTCACCCGCGTGGTGGTGATGATGTAGCCGAAGATCGAAGCGCCCGCGACGATGAACAGGATGATCGCCGTCGTCTCGGCCGTCTCCATCGACACGCGCACGAGCCCGCGGAACGAGAGCGTGCGGTAGACGAACAGGCCCAGCACCAGCGCGTAGGCCGTGGCGGCGATGGCGGCTTCGGTGGGCGTGAAAACGCCTGTCGTCATGCCGCCGATCAGCAGCACCGGCGTCATCAGCGGCAGGAACGCGCGCTTGAAGGTGTAGGCGAGACGCGCCCAGGCGAACGTCGCGTCGCGGTGGAAGCCGCGCACGTGCGCGTACCAGGCGACCATGGCCATCATCGTGGCCGCCATCAGCAGGCCCGGCAGCAGGCCGGCGGCGAAGAGCTGGCCGATCGAGCAGTTGGCCATCACGCCGTAGATCACCATGGGCAGCGAGGGCGGGATGATCGGGCCGATCGTCGACGAGGCCCCCGTGATGCCCACGGCGAAATCGACCGAGTAGCCGTGGTCGCGCATCGCCTTGATCTCGATGTTGCCGAGCCCCCCGGCGTCGGCCACCGCCGTACCCGACATGCCCGCGAAGATGACCGAGCCCACGACGTTGACGTGTCCCAGCCCGCCCTTGAGCCAGCCCACCAGCGCCAGCGCGAAATCGTAGATGCGTTCGGTGATGCCGGCCGAGTTCATCAGCGAACCCGCCATGATGAAGAACGGGATCGCCAGCAGCGGGAAGGAGTCGACGCCGGACACCATCCGGTGCAGCACGACGAGGTGCGGCGAGACGTCCTCGAACATGATGTAGAGCAGCGACGAGCCGCCCAGCGCGATGGCGACCGGCGTGCCGATCAGCAGCAGCACGACGAACGAGAGGAGAAGGAAAGCGGTCACTGCTGGCGACCCTCCGCGTTGACGCGCGTGAGCGGGCTTTCGCCCGTGCGCCAGTGGACGAGCGCGACCTGCACGCTGCGCAGCGTCATCGCCGCGAAGCCGAGCGTGGCGATGCCGTAGACGGTGCTCATGGGCACGTCGATCACGACCATGCGCTGGAGCTGCATGATCTCGGTCACCTTCCAGCCCAGCCACGTGCCGTAGGCGAGGAACGCGATGCGCAGCACGTCCACCAGCCCCGACAGGATGCGGCCGATCGCGGGCGACAGGTAGACGTAGAAAAATTCGACGTGGATGTGGCTCATCTTGCGCATCGCCGTGGCGCCGCCCACGAAGCACACGCAGATCAGCAGGTAGCGCGCGATCTCCTCGGTCCACGCGACCGAGTCGTTCAGCACGTAGCGCGAGAAGAACTGCAGGAAGACGACGCCCGCCAGCAGCCAGAAGAAGGCGAAGGACGCCCAATCCTCGACCGAATAGCTCGACAGCGGCGGGTCCGGCGCGTCGGCCAGCCCCAGGATCGGGTCGCCCAGATCGGGCCCGGTCTTGTCGTGGGTCACGTCGTCACCTGTCGCGGGAAGGGGAAAGGGCGGAAGGACGGGCGTTGGCGCCCGTCCTTCCGCTGATCGAGACTACTTGATCGCCTGAAGGCGGTCGTAATGCGCCTTGGTCCAGCCGGCGCCCGCGGCCGGGTCGTTGTGCAGCGGCCGCGCGGCCTCGATGAACGCGGCCGTGTTGGGCGTGACGACTGTCTTGCCCTGCGCCTTGAACCACTCGGGCAGTTCCTGCTCGGACTTGCGGATCGCGTCGGTGGCGCGCGCCGCGGCCTGCTGGAAGGTCTCGGTGAAGATCTTCCGCTCGTCGGCGTTGAGGCGGTTCCACAGCGGCGGCGCGATGACCGTGACCAGCGATTCGATGATGTGCGCAGTCAGGTTGATGTGGCTCTGCACCTCGTAGAACTTCTTGGCCTGGATCGTGGGCAGCGGGTTCTCCTGCCCGTCGACCGTGCCGTTCTGCAGGGCGAGATAGACCTCGGCGAACGCGATGGGCGTGGCGTTGGCGCCCACGGCCTTGGCGTACATCAGGTAGAGCGGCGCCTGCGGCACGCGCAGCTTCATGCCCTTCATGTCGGCGGGCGTGTTGATCGCCTTGTTCGCCGTCGTGTGGCGCGCGCCGTAGTAGGTGAGCGCCACGATCTTGTTCTTGGTCTTCTGGTCGTAGCCGTCGGCCAG